>NZ_DATCSL010000057.1:0-2842 GCF_036568485.1 Thiomicrospira sp. | reverse complement strand
TTTCCGCGCCCAGAATAAAGTTGGCTAAAGGCTTTTTCGTAGCTGTCTTTGGCTTTATCCAATTGGTTGCCGACGCCTTGTAAACTGCCGATAAAGCTATTGAGTTTGTTATAAAACAGCTCCGCACGACGCGCTAACTCAGTGCTGTGTTTACTTTGTTCAGCAAAACGCCAGAGCTGACGTACAATTTGCACCGAACTTAATAAGGTTGAAGGCGTGGCGATTAACAAGTGTTGTTTCATGGCTTCATCTAACAAACGTTCGTCGGCTTTAATCGCTTCCATATAAGCCGATTCAATCGGCACAAACAAAATCACTACTTCGGGCGCCACCAGACCTGGTAGTTTGGCATATTCTTTATCCGACAACTCTTTCATGCGGTCACGCAACGCGCTTACGTGCTCTTTTAAGGCGGCTTGTTTTTCCTGCTCGTCTTCAGCGTTTACAAATCGGCTGTAAGCGGCCAAGGACGTTTTAGCGTCAATCACCAAATGTTTTTCGCCCGGTAAATACACCACCACATCTGGGCGTAAACGGCCTGATTCACCTTGAATACTGACT
The DNA here is from genome assembly GCF_036568485.1 of Thiomicrospira sp. GTDB lineage: Bacteria > Pseudomonadota > Gammaproteobacteria > Thiomicrospirales > Thiomicrospiraceae > Thiomicrospira. The sequence continues at coordinate 2,281 of NZ_DATCSL010000057.1, read as the reverse complement.
TCGCGCTGAAAGTCGCGCGGCGCGACCAGGCCTGCGGATTCTAATACACGCTCCAAAATCATCTCACCCCAATTGCCCTGCGCCTTTTTCTGGCCTTGCAACGCTTGGGTAAGTTGATGGGCTTGATCGGATAAATTTAGGTTCATCTTCTGCAAGTTTTGCAGTTCAAACTTCAGCGCCAAACGTTGTTCGCTTTCGTTTTTCTGAATTTGTTCTACTTGAGTTTTAAAGGCTTTCACATCGTGATGAAACGGCGTGAGCAATTGATTTAAACTTTGTTCGCTTTGCTCTTTAAAGCTACGATTTTTCTGCTCAAAAATCTCTTGCGCAAGCTGGCTAAACTCTTGTTTTAAACGCGCATGTTGCTCTTCAAACTGCTGCTGTTTTTCCGTCAACTGGGTTTGTAATTTGGCTTGAGAAACTTCAAGCTGAGTATTGGTTTGCTGGCTAGCATTCAAACGTTGCTCTAATTGGTCCGCACTTTGTTGCCAACGTTGTTGCTCGGCCTGAGCTAAAGCTAACTGGGTGGTTTGTTGGTTAAGGGTTTGATTTAATTCGGTTAACTGGGTTTCGTACTGCTGTGTTAACTCGGTCAAGTTTTGCTCTAACACTTTACGCTTCGCCACTTGTCGCCAGATCGACCAACTGGCCAAACCAACAAAACCGGTTAAACCGACACCTAAAGCCACCAGGCCTGGTGTCGCGTATTGCATCCAATCAAATTCCATAAACATCCTAGCGTTATATTGCGTTTGTATTAACTTGTGGGCTTGTCAGCACTCTGAGATGCGTCACTCAAACTGGGTGCGGGATGGATGGATTGTTCACCCGTCGCAATGCGTTCCCACTTCGCTTGCTGGGTAAACACCACATCCATCGCCACATATGGAAAGTGTTTACGAAAGCCTTGATACAAAGCTTCACGCACTTCGTCTTGGGCTTCAATGCTGTCTAATGGCGTATCGGCGCGCACCGTAAAATAAACGTGCACCAGCAAAAAACGTCCGGTCATCACCAAACGCAGGTGATAACCTTTATGCACGGCTGAACTCACTACCGAGTCAATCATTTCACGAATCTTGTCTTCAATATCCTCGCCTGGGTGTTTGCCGACAATCTCATTCCAAGCATCGCGGATAATGCTTAAAGGCACCACCAAAATTAAGCCTACTAAAACAATAACCATAATCGGATCAAAATACGGCACCCAGTGCGCATATCGTCCGTCTTGCATGAGATAAGCGGCGATAAACACCAATAACATGACGGCCGAAATATAGCCGTCCACCAACCAGTTTTTCGCATCCACCAAAGCCAACGGCGAATGTGCGCGTTCGCCCCAATGTTTAATCATACCCGCGCTAACAAAGCACCCCAGCGTCGCTAAAAACGCATAGAAAATCGCCATGTCTAAAATCACGGCTTTGCCACCGCCATACAAAGACGCAAAGGCATTAAACAACGCGATGGTTAACAGCGTGACAATCATCAAACCTTTCGCCATGTTGATCATGGGTTCGTACATCCAGTAACCAAACGGATATTCGTCGTTACTGGGTTTCATCACCAACTTCGACACACGCAAGGTCAGCAAGGCGATCAACAAATGGATAAAGGAATACAAACCATCCAACATGATGGCGTCGGAAAAACTGACGATCGCAAACCCGACCCCAATTACCACCATAAACACATTGCCCCAAACGGAAAAATCTAACGCGCGTTTTTCCAATTTAATCAAATGCGCTTGTTTTGACGCCGACATGCAGACTCCTGTAAGCCCAAGTTAAGGTTTAAAATTTAGTGCGTTTAAAAAGGTTTAACAACCACGAAAATAAGAATCGCTAAGGTAATGACCAACGGAATTTCATTCGCCCAACGATAATAAACACCCGAATGATTTAAGTGCCCGGCTTGCATTTCGATCACACGTTTACGTGCCCAAAAATGATACGCAATCAATAACGCGACCATTAATAATTTAGCGTGTAACCACCCACCACTGATGCCAAACCCAAACCACAAACCAAAGCCGGTAATTAAGGTCAGCACCATCATAATACTCATAAAATTCCATAACTTACGACCCATTATGGCTAAGCGTTCGACTTGTTGTCCGGCCTTCTTGCCTTCGACAAAATGCACAAAAATGCGTGGAAGATAAAAAATCCCCGCCATCCACGACATCATAAATAACAAGTGAAAAACCTTAACCCATAGATACATCATAAAACGACCTCAAATTGTGTTTTTTGCCTAAATACGTCCCAAAATCCGATCA
>NZ_DATCSL010000056.1:0-16754 GCF_036568485.1 Thiomicrospira sp. | reverse complement strand
GTGGTCACGACCCTATTAAAAATACCAACGCATTTGCAGTTCAGTGCGAGTAGCATACTGACGCTCGGCATATTCGGTTTGATTTGCACCGTTAAAAATATTAGCCCGTAAACGCCACTCAAGGTTTGATAACCCCGTATAAATCACTTCAGGGGTGACAATTGAGCTGGCATCATCCAGGTTAACAATCGCACCTAAACCCAGACTCCAATACAACCAGTTCCACGGCTCTTTTTGTGTCACTTTAATTGAGGCGTAATTTTGCATGGCTTGAGCTGACAAATATTGAGTATTTTCAAGTTGGCTCTGCAAAATCGCCCGATTCACTTGAGGCGCATAATGGTATAAACCATGCATCTCATCGACATCGTAACCCGCCGACTGATGATACAACTCGGCTATCCAAGTGGTTTCTTGATTGGTTAAATAACGCAATCCAACCAGCGCATTCGCCCCTTCCACCGCTTCTGTAACGAGTTGGGCATTTTCATCCAATAACCAACGTGTCCGTTTTGCCCATAAAAACTCGGCATGGATCGCAAAGTTAACCGCCAAACTGTGGGATAAACTCAAGCCATAAGCCGCGGGTTGGCTCGCTTGATTTCGCCAAATTAAATCGATATCACTGCGCCCCACCACCCAACTTAATTTAGCCGCGACATTCAGCTCTTCGGTTTCGCCGAAGTCTTGATTAAGCGAGTCGGACACAGGTAAAAGTGCCGTAGTAAATGAAAGGCTACCCAATTCGGCAAAATCTTTCACCCAGTCGACGCGCCCCATAACAAACCCTTCACGCGCCAATTCTGGGTCAAGGGCATCCTTGGTTCGTTCAAATACGGCCACTGGGTTAAAAGCATATCCTTTGCCCCACTTTAAACTGCGTTTACCTAGCTCCCATTGCCAATTAGGACTGGGTTGATAATGCACATACAACTCGTAAATATCCGCTTGATCTTGAGTTTGATAACGATCGGTTTGACCTTGCCATTTCGCCAAGCCTTGCAAACTCACTTGGTCCCAACGATATACACCGCTTAGCTCAGTTTCAGCTAAATAACGAGTAAAATCCGAGTCAGGGGATAACTGATTGAGGGCGCTATCGGCATTCAAGTCTAATTGTTGAACACTGGCTTGAACATAGCCATTTAGTTCCCAAGGTGGGCGCTGGTACTCGCTAAAATCGAAACTAAATTCTTCCGCTTGGGCCTGCAAACAGCACAAACAGCCTAAAGACAGCCAAACATATTTCATTGCCTTAATTCACCTACTCGGGGCATAAAACTAAGGCTAAACACTTCATCCGCTAATTCGCGCGGCTTGATGCCTGAAAACAACATGACGGACTTATGGCCTTTAAATAATGGGCTATCGGTTTCTAACATAGCCGGACGTTTGATGCCATTTCCAAAGTCTTTAATCTGACTATACCGCAGGGTTTTAATTAACAACCCGCTGGCGGCATAGGCTTCGATTTTCAAAGGTGACAAACTTGCTTTATCTACCCACATTTTTAATTGATCATAAGCCACCGAATCATGGCGAGCTTTTAAAGCCAGCAGCCAGGTTTCGGTGTTTTCTTCAAGCAAACTAGCCGCATATTCGACATGAAAATCCAACTGCATAATATCCGAGTTGTTAAATACGCCCCCCACTACCGATTGCAAACTGGTAATGCGAATTGGACGGCCAACATTCGGAATATACAACCATTGATTATCGCCCAACCTTAACGTACTGCGGCCTCGCTCACTTGCCGGATCTAAAAATAACGCCAGCATTTTATCCTGGCCTTTTTTTACGCTATAAAGCACAAACTCTTTGCGTTTACCGTCCGGCTCGATATTAATCAATTTGCGATACATCTCATAGGATGGTGGCGCTAAACGCGCATCGACTTGTTGCAACAAATCATTCGCCTGTTTGTTTGGTTGGGTTTCTAACGACCAGGCCTGGTGGCTGATCAGCAAGCCGAACCAAACTAAACTCAGTATTTTTATATACTTCATAACCGCTCCTAAACTTGGCGCAAAGCTTGAATCGGATTTAAACGCGAGGCTTTCCAAGCGGGTTGCAAACTCGCAAGCACCGCAATCAGGGTAACAACACCGCTAATCCAAACCATTTCTAACCAATCTAAACTAGGCACTAACACCAGACTTTGGCGACCAAAGTTAAATTCAATCGGCCAGAAGCTTAAAGCAAAAACCAAGCTCGCACTCAGTAATACGCCAATCACCGAACCGAGTAAGCCAAGCAATAAACCCTCAGTTAAAAACAAACCTAAAATTCGCCTGGGTTGCGTGCCTAAGGCCGCCATGGTACCAATCTCACGCGTACGCTCGTACACAGCCATCATCATCACATTCATAATTGCAATTAACACGATGCCCACCAGCATAATGCGAATAAACAAGTCTAATAAATCAATCATATTGGCGATATTGGCAAACGGCGATAAATCATCCCAGCGATGAATTTCGAGCGCTGGTTGACCTTGCGGATTTCGGATTTCGGATAAAACTTGCGTTAATTTCGTTTGAACTAAGGGCAAGCTGTCAAGCTGGTCTAATCGAATCGCAATTTCATTCACTTCATTTTGATTCATTCGTAATAATTGTCGAGCATCTTCGATATGCACATAACCATCGCGCCCACCCGGCCCAGATATGGCCTGTAAAACACCTTGAACCTGAAATGTTTGGCCATTCACCGAACCATCTACGTTAGTTGCGACTAACACAACGGTGTCGCCCACTTTTAATTTCATGCCCTTGGCCAACAACTCAGGTAATAACAGTTTGCCCGGCTCAACTAAGGACTGGGGTTCCACATCGGTTGAATTAGCTACTAAGCGATCCACCAGGCCTGGCATACTCTTAATCTCAGCCTGAGGATCAACACCATTTAATCTAATACTCGTGGTTTCCTCAAAGTTGCTCAGCATCGCGCCAAACTTCAAACGCTTAGAATAAGATTCAACTTGCGGAATCTGCGCTAAAGCTTCCTCGACCGCCACCAAACCATTGGGTTTGATATTCAGGTTTAAAGGTGAGTTATCAATCGAGGCGACATAGCCTTTGCGATGTACCTGTAAATGGCCCAGCATCGAATCAGTGATTTGGCCAATCATCATGCTTTTAAACGAACCTGAGACAGACACAAACATTAAAACCGCCATCACACCTAATACAATTAAGCCTACGGTTAACAAAGTACGACGTGCATAACGCGTTAAATTCAGCCAAGCTAATTTGAGTAACTTCATGAGTTTAACTCCTGCTGAAGTTTGATCTGTCCGTCTTCAATTTCAAAAATCACTTCGGCTTCGCCGACAATTTTGGGATCGTGAGTCGAAAACACAAACGTGGTGCCTAACTCATCGCGCATTTTTTTCATTAAAGCAATGACTCGATAAGCGGTGTCGTGATCTAAATTTGCAGTTGGTTCATCGGCTAAAACTAATTTCGGGCGGGTGGCCAAAGCACGGGCAATGGCGACGCGTTGTTTTTGACCACCCGATAATTGATCTGGACGTTTATTGGCTTGTTCCGACATGCCAATCGCTTCTAACAACTCAGCCACTCGAGCTTGTCGGTCAGATAATGACCAGTCTTGTACCATGACCAACGGATATTCAATGTTTTCGGCCACAGTCAAAACTGGGATCAAATTGAAATCTTGAAACACAAAACCTATATGTTGGCCGCGAAATTCAGCCAGTTGCTTGCGGTTAAGTTTTGAAATATCGGTTTCCAGCACACTTAATTGGCCTTCAGATGGCTTATCTAAACACCCGATTAAGTTTAAAAGTGTGCTTTTGCCACTACCCGATGGTCCAACAATCGCAACAAATGAGCGCGGCATAATATCAAAACCAATGTCACGCAAGGCCGTGACTGACACTTCGCCCATTTGATAGACTTTTTTCAAACCTTCCGCATGAATAAGCGACACAACGCCTCCTAATTAATGTGGCCACAAAGCTTAATTATGATCCTAAAATCAGCCACTAGCCGATTTATTTTTAAGCATCAAACTCAAGTTGCGGGCGATCAAAACAAAGTACCACCATCAAGCCGCCCAATGTTTCACTGTGGCCAAAGCTTAAATGACCTTCATAGGCATACACGATTTGTTCGACCTGTTGTAGACCTCCTGGCTCTTGCCCCGCTTCACGCTTTTTCGACCGCTGCTGAATTTGCTCTAAGCGCTCCGGCGCCATTCCTTCGCCATCGTCTTCAAAACATAAACACAATCGATCATCTTTATGTGTAACCGTTAAAATCACCTGTGATTGGCTCCAATTAACCGCATTATCCAGCAGGTTTTTCAGCAAAACCGTCATATCAGATTGGGCGATTAAAAACCGAGCATCACCCAGTGTGTAATTTAATTGAATCTGTAAATGTGGATGACTGGCTTGGTAAGCCTCGACATGATTGCGCAAATCACGCGGCCAGTGGAGTTGATAGGATATGGGCTGCTGACCCTCTCGCACTCGGTGTGCGCGTAACTGCACCAACGCTTGATGCAACTGATCGGCCAAAGGCATCCATTCTGACGGCCAACGTTTGGCAAAAATATCGGCTTGCAAACTCTGCAAACCTAACTGTTGAGCAGCTGGCAATTTCGCTAATGAGTTTGTCAAAAAATACCGACTCAAACCTAATGTAATCAACCACAATAACGCAATTAAGGCACTGTAAAACACGTAAAACTGCTTAAGCATGGCGGTTTCTAAGGCATAGTCTTTTGCTATCGCTAGATCGAGCCAACGTCCATCCAGCTCTACGCTTCCAAAACTTACGAATACTGGGTTTTGGTCGGGGCCTTGTGTCACAAACAAATCGACATCGGCGCGAGTGCGCTCGGGCAAAGGTAAGACATATCCTTGCAATGAAGCCGAAGCAATATGCTGCTGGCCTTGAGCATATAAAACAAAATAGTGCCCAGAATCGGGCGAAGAATAATTGACACGCAACGAACGAGTATCGATTTGAATCGGCTGGTTTTTGGGCCAGTCGGTCTGAGCTAATAATGCGCGCGCATCGTTTGCCAATTGCTGACCCACCCAATATTGGCTACCAAAATAAACGGCAGCCAAACCCAACAACCAAAACACCAAAAATATGAACGTGATCGAGTAACCGAAACCACGATTAAATTGGTGGCCTAAAGACCGAAATTTCATAAATGACACTCCCTTTCTTACCGAACCAGGGAAGTGCCTTGGTGGTAAGGATTAACTTTGTTTTTTACTAATCGCCGCTTGGGCGCTAGGTTCCAATCTAAAACGCGATACTTGCTGACGTAAGTCATCGGCCTGTTCTTGTAAATCCTGACTGCCAGCGGCTAACTCTTCGACAATCGCCGCATTTTGTTGCGTGACGCCATCCATTTCACTCACCGCATTACTAACGGTATGAATGCCTTCCGACTGTTCTTGGCTGGCGCTGGCAATTTCGGACACCATAGAACTCATCGTTGCCATGCTTTGGTTAATTTCAGCTAAAGCTTCACTGGTTTGGCGCACCAAGTCGCCACTGGCTTCACTAATGCGCACCGTATCTTCAATCAAGCCTTTAATCTGGCCTGCTGCCTCTGCAGATTTACCAGCCAAACCACGTACTTCTCCGGCGACGACGGCAAAACCACGTCCATGATCCCCTGCTCTAGCGGCTTCTACCGCCGCATTTAAAGCCAATAAATTGGTTTGGAATGCAATGCCATCAATTAAGGTAATAATATCCTCAATTTTACGACTGGCCGCCAGCATATCTTCCATCGAGCCCATCGCCTGATTCATAATCGTCACGCCATGCGAGAGCTTATGCTGAGCCTCAGTCGACATTTTATTCGCTTGTTCAGCATTATCGGCATTACGTTTAACACTAACCGTCATTTCCTCCATTGAAGACGCGGTTTTTTCTAACGATAAAGCCAGCTGTTGAATACGGTCCGACAAATCTTGGCTGCCGTTCGCCATTGAACGCGCGCCAGAGCTAACACCATGTGTTACCTGACCAACCTGACCAATCATTTCTGCCATATTTTGGGTAGATTGATTTAAGCTATCACGTAACCATTGCATTTTACCTTCATAATTTTGGCTAATGCGCGCACTTAAGTCACCTTGACTAATCTGGGTTTGCACCTGACCTAGGCTTTCGACAAATTGCTCCAGCGAATCCAAACTCTTATTAATCGAGTTTTTCAATGGCACAAAGTCACCCCGAGCTTCGGCTTCAACACGTTTCGAAAAATCGCCCTGTTCTAACGCATTTAGTGTCTGACCGATATCTTCTACCGAATCTTTAATATGAACAGCCGAACGCTCTAAATCATACAACACATCTTCAAAACCGCCTTGCAGTTCAACTTGTTGATCACGATACACATTTAACTCACCCGAACGGAAATTGTGGGCGGTTTTTTGCAACATACCCATCACCGCTTCAACTTGTTCAACCGACTGATTGACCCCATTTTTAAGTTCTAAAAAATGACCTTGATATTGATTAGAAACACGCCCGGAAAACTGGCCTTTAGCAAGGGTCTGCATCACCTGATTGACTTCGGCAATCGCACTTTCAATATTCGCCATTAGTTGGTCCATGCCTTGGCCAATCATACCGACCTCGCCTTTACACTTTAAATTAGCTCGCTGAGTTAAATCTCCTGAGCTCACCACTTTCTGCATGGTATTAGCCATGTGCTCTAAGGGTTTAGTAATGGTTGATGCCACCCACATGCCGCCAATCACTAATAATAAACCACTCAAAACCAAACCTGACCAAATTAGAATTTGATTGAACTCTTGATCTTTGTGCATTGCATTGACGGCGTTGAGGTTTTGCTGCATTTCATAGCGTAAAAACACATCCACAATTTGCGCAAATTCTTGATACTTGGGATCAAAATCATTTAATAGAATATCTTTTGCTTCATCGGTAAAACCGATATCCAAAGCGACCGTAAAGCCACCAAATGAGTTAAAAGCACTCGCCGCATTCGCACGTAAACGTCCCAGCATACTGGCTTCGGCTTTATCTAACTGCATTTCATCTAAGGTATCAAATAGCCCGGCGATATTTTGCGAAGAGTCCGTCAATAGTTTCATTTGCTTATCAAGCGCTTCTGGATCTTCAATAATCACCATATTGCGTTGCATGATTGCCCGTTCATCGGCAAAGTTTTTCAGCTTATTAACCGCATTAAGCTTGGCGCTGTTGACGTTAATGATTTTATCAACGGCTTGTTGTGATTGGTGCATGATGAATTGTGTGAACAAATTACCTACCGTTAACAGCACTAATACCGCAATAATACTTAACAACAAGCGTGTTTTGATTTTCATCTAATTCTCCGTAGATAGCCCTGCCTTTCGGCCAGGAAGCAAACAATATGTGGCGCACAGTCTAATCAAAAAGTCGAACAAACGTAATAAAATTATCTTTTCGCCAGCACAAACTTGGCTTATATCAGACAATGCCGATTAATCAGCACATGCTTCACAACTTACCGAAGTTGCGTTTCATTTTTAAACCCCCTTAGCTGTTTGATTATAGATACAAAATCAGCATTTAATTTAAAACTGAAAAACCAATAGCTGACTAATTTGCACCAATTAACTTAATTAAGTTATTATTTGTTTTGTTATTAAATTTATTCTATTTTTAATTTCTAGACCAAGGGGGTCGCAATGAATTTAGATAAGCTAAAAGAGATGGCGGTAGAAGAGTTAGTAGAGTTAAAAAAAGGGATCGATACCCTTATTAGCGAAAAACAAAAAGAGCAAACTAAAAACCTGGTTGAAGAATTTAAAGTAAAGGCGGCCAAACTTGGCTTAACCCTTGAAGAGATTATGGGCCAAGATGCCAACAAGCCGCGTAAGACAAAAGGTCAAAAAGTAGCGCCAAAATACCGCAACCCAAATGATGCCAGCCAAACGTGGACTGGCCGGGGTCGTAAACCTTTATGGGTCCAGGACGCGTTAAAGAAAGGAAAAAAACTGGAAGATTTAGCGATTTAAATCTCAATTTTAAATATAAAGATTTAACTTAAATTACCGCGATCTTAAATTTTTTAAGTTTCGCGGCTTTTGAAATGGGTCATGCTCCATCCGCTATCAATTAACCCTTCATTTATTTTCACGCCGTTTATAGACCACAAAATCAAACGCAAAGGCATGGCGATCATCCGCCAGATGTGGCTCACGCGAATCCTCATACCAGGCCTGGTGATCGATGGGTGGAAAAAACGCATCGCCTTCTGGGCTGGCTTTTACTTCGGTTATATAAAGTTGATCAACACGATCAATCCATTGGGCATAAATTTGCGCGCCGCCTATAATCATGACCTCTGGATAATCTTTTAAGCACGCCAACGCGGCTTCAACCGAGTTAAACACTTGTGCGCCATCAGGCTTAAAGTTTGGATTTCGGCTAATAATTAAATTAGGCCGATTAGGCAAAGGTTTTGAACCAATCGATTCAAAGGTTTTGCGCCCCATAACCACCGGTTTATTCAAGGTTTTCGATTTAAAATACTTTAAATCGTCAGGTAAATGCCATGGCATTTTATTATCTTTACCGATCATCCGATTTTGCGCCATTGCGACAATCATGGATAAGGTTTGGGATGAATTAGACGGCAAAGTCATACCGATACCTGAGCCTTAATATGCGGGTGAGATTGATAATTCACAATTTCAAAATCTTCAAACTGATAATCAAAAATCGAATCGGGTTTACGTTTAATCACCAGGCCTGGTAGCGGTAAAGGATCACGCGTTAATTGCAGCTTCGCCTGCTCCAACGTATTGTTATATAAATGCACATCCCCCCCCGTCCAAACAAACTCTCCCACGTCATAGCCAGTTTGTTGTGCAATCATGTGGACCAATAAGGCGTAACTGGCGATATTAAATGGAACCCCCAGAAACGTATCCGCGCTGCGCTGGTAGAGCTGGCAAGACAACTTATTATTGGCGACATAAAACTGAAAAAAGGCATGACAAGTCGCCAACGCCATTTTGCCGTTTTCAACGTTTTGCTGCGGGCTAACAGATTCATCCGGCAAATCCGCGGGGTTCCAAGCGGTGACGATCATACGTCGGCTGTTGGGATTAGTTTTTAAAGTGTCAATCACCTGTTCTATTTGATTAATCACTTCCCCATTTGGGCTTTGCCACGCCACCCACTGCTTGCCGTATAAAGGCCCTAAATCACCTGATTCGGTCGCCCATTCATCCCAAATTCGGACTTGATTGTCTTTTAAGTATTGAATATTGGTATCACCACTTAAAAACCATAACAATTCATGCACAATCGAACGAATGTGGAGCTTTTTGGTGGTGACTAACGGAAAACCTTTTTGCAAATCAAAACGCATTTGATAACCAAATACCGACAAAGTGCCTGTACCGGTGCGATCCCCTTTTTGCACACCGTTGTCCATAATATGTTGCAACAAGTCTAAATATTGTTTCATGCGTTTTTTCCTTTCACCAGGCCTGTTGCTGATCGTTTAACACCCCAAACCATTAATAATCCGCCCAAAAGAATCATCGGGATCGACAATAGCATTCCCATAGTTAACCATCCGCCGAACAGATAACCTATGTGTGCATCCGGCATTCTAAAGAACTCAGACACCACGCGGAACACGCCATATAAAATTAAAAACAGACCGGCCACACTTCCAGCCGGTCGAGGTTTAGACGAATACCACCATAATAAAACAAACAAAACCAAACCTTCCAAAAAGGCTTGCAGCAATTGGGTAGGGTATCTTTGAACACTTTCGTTCAAAATCGGATCATACACCCACATACCCAGTGGCGATTCGGTCACCTTGCCCCAAAGCTCGCCATTAATAAAATTACCGATTCTGCCAGCAAATAAGCCAATCGTGACCAAAGGCGCAACAAAATCCGCCACACTCAACAGACTGATTCCAATTTTGCGCGCAAACAGCCACATCGCCAAAGTGACCCCCAGCAAACCACCGTGGAAAGACATGCCGCCCTGCCAAACCATCAACAGGGTCAATGGATTCGCTATAAAACCAGCGAAGTCATAAAACAACACATAGCCGATTCGCCCGCCCAATACCACGCCCAAGGCACAGTAAAACAACAAATCGCCCACTTTATCTTTATCCCAAACAGACGAATGGCGCGCTCTCAACAAGCCTAGTACCCAGGCACTAGCAAAGCCGATGACATACATTAATCCATACCAATGAATGGCAATCGGTCCTAAAGCCAGCGCAACGGGATCAATCTCCGGATAAGTCCACATATGAAGCCTTTATTAATTAGGTTAATGCCACTATTCTACAACGTTTTAGCGCTTATAATAAAAAGAGCGGCGTCACTTTTATTTAGACCGATCAATGTCATAATAATAATTTGAAGCCTTGCCTAATTAACCGCTTATGCCACCCCTCACTCATTATGGAGTTCGAAAAATGGCTAAAAACACCAGCAGTTTCAAGCATGAATCACTACAGGATAAAGTCTCCGTACTGGCTTATTTAAACCTGATCGCCCAGGGCATTGAAAAAGGTCAGATTCACCTCGCCAATGAAGACGAGGATGTCACTTTAAATACCAACGGCTTATCACGCTTAAAAATCAAAGCGAAACAAGCCAAAAGTCATCAGGAAATTCGCATTACCTTGGCTTGGTCTGGCGAAAGTGATCCACAAACCAACCAACCACCCAAGTCAGAAGTGAGCACTAAGTCGGCTAAACCACTCAAAAAGTCCGACAAACCCAAAAAAACCAAAAAACAGAAGTCGGATAAAAAGACAAAAAAAGCATTGAAAAGCAAACCAGAAAAAGCGCTCACTAAAAAAGCATCTAAAAAAACGAAATAACCAACCAGGCCGTGTTTCCATGATTCCAAGCCCAGAATTGAGACTTCTTACTGAGTAAATTTTGCATCCGACTAAAAACTTAATTAAATTAAGAGACTAGAATTGGTTTAGAATATTATCCATCACTAATTTGGAAACCCGCATGTCTGAGCTCATTGATATCTACATAGGCCGCCAACCCATCTTCAACACCCAGCTTGAAATGCATGCTTATGAATTATTGTTTCGCAATTGTGAACACAGTAACCAAGCGCCGATGTTGGCGGGAGACACGGCTACAGCACAAGTCATGCTCAACGCCTTTGGTGATATGAGCCTCAAAGATATCGCCAGCGACCACAAAGTATTCATCAACTTTACTGAAGGCTTATTATTGCGCGAGAACCTGCCTTTTTTCCCTTCTCGCCAAGTTGTGATCGAAGTGTTAGAAGACGTCAAAGTCAGCCCCGCCTTACTGCGTTCCTTAACTGAACTTCGTTCAAAAGGGTTTACCATTGCACTTGATGATTATGTATTTAACCCGAGCTTAGAAGCACTCGAAAGCTACGCCGATATTATAAAAGTCGATATTTTAGATGTGGGTCCAGAGTTACTGGCTAAGCATGCTCAGCGTTTAAAAGACAAAGGCGTCTATCTGCTGGCTGAGAAGGTAGAAACCCGCGAACAATTTGAGTTTTGCCGTAAGATTGGTTTTGACTTTTTTCAGGGTTACTTTTTCGCCAAACCCGTCATTATAAAAGGCCAACGCTTACCCACCAACAAACTTACCGTATTAGAATTACTCTCAAGCGTATACGACCCGAATACCGACATGACCAAACTCAGCGCCATCATTGCTAAAGATGTGTCTCTGAGCCAAAAACTTTTGAAATTTCTAGCTGAAAACATAAGCAGTAAACACCCAATTAACTCGGTACACGATGGCGTAATGCGCTTTGGTTTAGATCGCCTACAAAGTTGGGCAAGCATGTTAGCCTTAGCTGGCGTGGACGATAAGCCCATCGAACTATTTCGCATGTCACTCACTCGAGCAAAGTTTTGCGAATTAGTGGGTGAATGTATTGGCGATCACTCGAAAAATCTCTACTTCACAGTGGGTTTGTTTTCGATGTTAGATGCGGTCATGGATGTCGAACTAACCGAATTATTAAGCCGTCTAAAGCTCGACCCCATTATCGTGGCGGCTTTGACTGATGTTAAAACTAGTAACTTAAGTAAAACCCTATCCGCCATTAAGGCCATGGAGCATGGGCAAACGAAATTTTCCTTGCCAGACAAAACCAGTGTTGCCGATTTATCCAAATATTATTTACAAGCCATGCAATTTTCACAAAGCGTGTACCAAACCTAATCTAATCAAACCTCCTTATCTCAACTTTTCAAAGCCCAAAGCTTTCTTATTAGTCTTAGCAACGTTTTTGTCCTATCATATTGAAATTAAATTGCATTTGAGCCCATTAACATGAATCCGATGATTGACTTTTTTATTGGTCGCCAACCTATTTTTGACAGCGATATTAATCTTTACGCTTACGCACTGCTTTTTCGCTTAAACGCTAAGGATAATCTGGCCGATATCGAAGACCCAGACCAAGCATCAGCGCAAGTTATTTTGACCGGGCTGGGTGATTTAGGTCTTAAAAACATCGCTGGCGACCACAAAGTTTTTATTAATTTCTCGGATAGGCTTTTGATTCAAGAAGGTCAACCGTTTTTTAACCCGCGCCAAGTGGTGATTGAACTCCAAGAAGAACACCTAGTCACACCCGCCCTAATCACAACGCTCAAACAACTACGTCACAAAGGATTCACGATTGCATTAGATGACCATCAATTTAATGCTGAAAACCAAGTGCTCGAAAACTACGCCGACATCATTAAAATCGATATACAAAAACACGACTTAAACCTCATCGAACCGCATTTGAACAAACTAAAGGCCCGCGGCTTAAAATTATTGGCTGAAAAAGTCGAAACTTACGAGCAGGTTAAAGAGTGTGATGCGTTAGGCTTTGACTATTTTCAAGGCTACTTTTTTGCCAAACCACAAATTATTCACGGTCAACGCCTGCCAGCTAACAAACTCTCGGTTTTACAACTGCTGAGCAAAATCTACCAACCCAACATTAACTTAAGCGACTTGAGTAAAATCATTACGCACGATGTCTCACTCAGTCAAAAACTGCTGGTATTTATTAACCAAAATGCCCCATCCAAATACCCGATCACCTCCATCCAAAATGCCGTCATGCGCTGTGGTCTAGAGAAGTTACGCAACTGGATTGGGCTAGTCGCCTTAACCAGCATGAACGACAAACCCAGTGAATTATTTACGCTGGCGTTAACGCGCGCTAAATTTTGTGAACTGGTCAGTGAGTTAATCCAAGACCCACAAAGAGATCAATATTTTACGGTTGGACTCTTCTCAACTCTCGATGCCTTAATGGATCGGCCACTGGAAGAGATTTTGGAACAACTAGGTCTCGATGACGATCACCTGCTTGAAGCACTGATGGGGCAAACCAATAGCGCCATGTGCCAAACATTAAAAGCCGTGAAATCACTGGAATTGGGACGCTTAGATTTTGACGCCCCAAAAGATGCATCGTTTACTGAGCTGATTCAATGCTACCTACTCGCCATGCAATACGCCCAACAAGCTTTTAAACCAGCATAACCAGGCCTGGTCGTTAGACGTTTTACTGTTGGTATTGCATTTTAGTGACGAGCAGACCGGCGATGAGAATAAACGCGGCGGAGAAGTAAAGACAAGCTTCCATGCCCGCAACTTGATAGACATAACCCGACAAGACCGTGCCGAGCAGACGCCCGCCAGCATTGGCCATATAGTAGAAGCCCACGTCTTTGGAAGTGCCGTCGGCATTGGCGATCGACACGACCAGGTAAGAGTGCACCGCCGAGTTAAGCGCAAACAACACGCCAAACACCACCAGGCCTGCTATTAACACCGTTTGCGGTTCGAGATCCAAACTGAGCGCCATCACAAAGGGTACCGCGGCTAATACCAGCGCAAGCCAGCGCGCAGTTTTGTCGGTTGGACTGTTTCCGGATTTCATGCCTGTAAGCTTGGGGGTAAGCGCCTGGATAATGCCGTAACCAATCACCCATAACGCCATAAAGGCGCCGACCGAGGTATGTTCCCACTCAAGCACGCCGACCAAAAACACTGGCAGCGCGACCACAAACCAAACATCACGCGCGCCGAATAAAAAGAAACGCGCCGCCGACAACCAATTCAAACTCGGGTTTTTCGATAACATTTCATTGAACTTGGGTTTGTTTTTCGCCTTGCCCAATGAGCCGTCCAAAAACAGCAACGACACCAAAAACGCTAACACGAGTCCGGCACTCATAATCATCATCGCTTCGGCAAAACCAAACGCCGCTAATAACACCGCGCCAACAAAAAAGCCCACGCCTTTGAGCGCGTTTTTCGAGCCGGTCAGTAACGTCACCCAGCGATATAACTGTCCCGACGAATCCGACGCCAGGTTTTTAATCGAACTTTTAGCGCTCATTTTATTGAGGTCTTTGGCGATACCTGACAAGGCTTGCGCCAGCATGACATACATCACATTCAACCATTCCGCCGGCACCGTGAGCATCATCAGCGCCAGGATTTGCAAACCCAGGCCGATATTCATCGTGATATTCAAACCCCAACGCGCGCCCAGCCAGCCGCCGACCAGATTGGTGACAATACCAAAGAATTCATAAAACAAAAACAATAAGGCAATTTCGAGCGGGCTATAACCCAACTGCCAAAAATACAACACCACCAACATACGCAACGCGCCGTCGGTAACGGTAAACGCCCAGTAGTTGCCAGTGACTATTGCATATTGCTGAGTAGGAGACATGGTTAAAGCCTTTTGGTTTGTTTTTGAACCACGAAGGACACGAAGAGCGCGAAGTTAATTTTTAATTTTAAGTTATCAAACCTGAATTGGCTTATAACAAACATGGTTAGTTAAGTTATGAGTTTAAAACTATTTAACTCTAAAACCTTCGTGCGCTTCGTGTCCTTCGTGGTTAAAAATTTACAAGAAGTTAAACAGCGCGATTCATTTGCGCCGCTTTGACCGCCAGCTCCATCATGCGCAAGACATAACCGATTTCGTTATCGTACCAAGCTAAAAGCTTGACCTGCGTGCCGTTGACCACCATGGTCGAAGGCGCATCAATCACCGACGAGCAGGTTTCACCTTCGTAATCCACCGATACCAATGGGCGTTCTTCAAAACCTAAAATCCCTTGCAAATAGCCCGTCGCCGCTTCTTTAAGTTTTTGATTCACCTCTTCAACCGAAGTTTCGCGTTCCATTTCCAACACTAAATCAGTCAAGGACGCATTCATAAACGGTACACGCACGGCAATACCGTTGAGCTTACCGGTCAGCTCAGGAAAAATAGAAGCAATTGCCGTCGCCGAACCGGTGGTGGTCGGAATCAAGGATTCAAAACTGGCGCGCGCACGACGCAAATCTTTATGGCCGTGATCCACCACTTTTTGAGTATTGGTGCGGTCGTGCATGGTGGTAATCATGCCGTGTTTAATGCCGATTTGTTCGTGCATGACTTTAATCACTGGCGCAATACAGTTCGTCGTGCAAGACGCGGCAGTAATAATCGGATCTTTACCCGCTTCAAAAATATGATCGTTAATGCCCATTACGATGTTTTTAATGCCTTCTTTCATCGGCGCGGCGACCACAACTTGTTTTACACCTTGATCTAAATAGGCTTGCAAGGTGTCCTTGGTGCGAAACTTACCGGTCGCCTCAATCACCACATCCAAGTTCAGGCTTTTCCAATCGGTATCGGCGATGTGTTTATTCGAGCTGTAACTAATGCGCTTGCCTTCAACCACAATCTCGTTACCTTCGGCTACAGCTTCTCGTGACCAGCGACCATGAGCCGAATCAAACTTAGTTAAGTGCGCCGAACCATAAGCGTCGGTAGCGATTTCGTTGATATGAACAATCTCAATACCCGGCCAACCCCAAGCTTCTCGCAAAGCCAAACGCCCCATTCTTCCATAACCATTAATTGCGACTCGAATTGTCATTTCTTAACCCTTGTATCTGAAGTATCAAATCAATAGACCAACTTAATTTACACGCCCATTTGTGCAAACCACAGACTTTTCTCTAAAAACTGAATATTTAAAGTTTGATTCAGTTGCCACAACATGAATTTTTCGACTTATGTTTAGTGGGCTCGGACGTAGCACAACGGCCGCCTTCACAACATTGCCCATCTTTTGAAAGCTTGGCTACTAGGCTTCCAGGACAAAATCCTGTGTAAGTCGCTTGCAAAGCCATCAAACCAGCAAAAACCGTGATCCACAACCAACTTGGCGTCATCATATCTACTTGCCCTAACCAGTGTGCAATAATCATTGGCAATAACACCATAATCGCCATTAAACGTACGACTTTATTTCCTTTCATCGATTTCCCTTCACAACTTAAATAAAAGTTAGTTTTATACATTTAGTGCAGTGCAGTGCAGTGCAGTGCAAGATACTATATCTGAAAAATCAGATTATATCGATTATATTTTTCTATCACGAAGAGTTTGGCTCTTAAAAATTTACCTAGCCTGTTGAAAATTCGATGATTATGCACAAAGCTTACTTTTCAACTAATTTATACCCCAATACAAATTAGTTATCCAAAAGCAAAGCTTTCCTTTATAATGGCTGGTTCGATTCGTCCCAAGAGTTTTGTCCATCATGAAAAAACGGGTTTTTGATGTTGTCATTGTCGGCGGTGGTATTTCTGGCTGCGCTTTGACCTATACTTTAGCAAAATACAGCGGTATCAAATCCATCGCTGTACTCGAAAA
>NZ_DATCSL010000055.1:0-9004 GCF_036568485.1 Thiomicrospira sp. | reverse complement strand
GTTCTTAAAACCGACGTTGAAAGTTTTGTTAAGTCCGTGATGCAAGGCCAAACTTCAGTAGGCGGCGCACAAGGTTCAGGTATTCCACCCGTTCCAACTATCGATTTCAGCCAGTTTGGTGAAACCGAAGAGATCGAACTCAGCCGTATCAAAAAGCTGTCAGGCAAACATTTGTCGACCGCTTGGTTAAACATTCCGCATGTTACTCAGTTTGACGAGTGTGACATCACCGAGATGGATCAGTTCCGCAAAGATATGAAAGCTCAGGCTGAAAAAGCTGGAGTTAAATTGACGCCATTGGTCTTCATTATGAAAGCCGTGGTGGCAGGCTTAAAAGCCTTCCCAAACTTCAATGCGTCTTTATCTCCAGATGGTCAGAAGTTGATTCGCAAAGGTTATTACAACATCGGGATTGCCGTCGATACTCCAAACGGTTTGGTGGTGCCTGTCGTGCGTGATGTGGATCAAAAATCAATCTTTGAATTATCACGTGATTTGATGGAACTCAGCACCAAAGCACGCGATGGCAAACTTTCGCCTAAAGATATGTCGGGCGGTTGTTTCAGTATTTCTAGCCTAGGCGGCATTGGTGGCACGCAGTTTACACCGATTGTGAATGCGCCAGAAGTCGCCATCATGGGCGTTTCAAAAGCCTCGATGCAACCAGTTTGGGACGGTTCAGAATTTAAACCGCGTTTGGTGATGCCTTACAGCATTTCATACGACCACCGTGTAATAGACGGAGCCGAAGGGGTTCGCTTTAGCACCTTTGTGGGTCAGCATTTGGCCGATATCCGTCAATTATTACTCTAAGCAAAGGAGCCTGATATGAGTCAAATCGTAGAGATTCGTATTCCAGATATTGGCGACTTTGCTGATGTGGATGTGATTGAAGTATTAGTTGCCCAAGGCGACGAAGTGGTACAAGACGATTCGTTGCTAACGCTGGAGTCGGATAAAGCCACCATGGAAGTACCGGCTGAATTTGCTGGGCGTATTGTCGAGCTTACCGTTTCGGTAGGCGACAAAGTACGCCAAGGAACTGTGATTGGCAAAATGGAAATCGCCGATGAAAGTCCGGCTAAGTTAACCGAGCAAAAAGCCGAAGCTAAGCCAGAAGCCAAACCAGAAACGAATGCACAAGCCGCTCCGCAAGCGGTGTCGTCAAAAGACTTACCGCCAGCAGACAAGACTTGCCAAGTGCTCGTTCTTGGCGGTGGCCCAGGTGGTTATACCGCGGCTTTCCGTGCAGCGGATTTGGGCAAACAAGTGATTTTGGTCGAACGTTATCCGGTCATCGGTGGCGTGTGTTTAAACGTGGGTTGTATTCCGTCTAAAGCCTTACTGCATATGTCAGTGGTGTTAAACGAAACCAAAGAAATGGCGGCACACGGCATTGAATTTGCCAAGCCAAAAATCAATTTGGACAAGATGCGCGATTATAAAAACAGCGTGATCACCAAATTGACCGGCGGCCTCGCCGCGCTAGCGAAACAGCGTAAAGTTGAAATCGTACAGGGTTATGGCAAGTTCAGTTCAGCGAATACGGTTACTGTTACCGCAGAAGACGGCAGTGAACAAACTATCGCGTTTGAAAAAGCCGTAATCGCCGCCGGTTCACGTGTGGTTAAACTGCCGTTTATTCCACATGACGATCCGCGTGTAATGGATTCAACCGATGCGTTAGAACTTGAAGAAGTACCGAAACGTTTATTGGTGATCGGTGGCGGCATTATCGGTTTAGAAATGGCACAGGTTTACGACTCATTGGGTTCAAAAGTCACCGTGGTCGAACTGGGCGATAACATTATTCCAGGTGCCGACAAAGATTTAACGCGTCCATTGTTAAAGAAAATCAAAGCACGTTACGAAAACATTTTCCTAAAATCAAAAGTCACCCATGTTGAAGCCGCCAAAGGCGGGCTAGTCGTGTCGTTTGAAGGTAAAGATTGCCCAGCGCAAGATACCTTTGATCGTGTCTTGGTGGCGGTAGGTCGCACACCAAACGGTAAGCTGATTGATGCTGAAAAAGCCGGTATTGTAGTGAACGATTGGGGCTTTATCGAAGTCGATGAACGTCAAAAAACCAATGTTGATCACATTCATGCCATCGGTGATATCGTGGGTCAGCCTATGCTGGCGCATAAAGCGGTACACGAAGGTAAAGTCGCAGCGGAAGTGATTTGTGATATGCCAAGCGCGTTTACGCCTATGGGCATTCCAAGCGTGGCTTATACCGATCCAGAAGTGGCGTGGGCTGGTAAAACCGAAGAACAGCTTAAAGCCGAAGGCGTTGAGTACGAAAAAGGCGTGTTCCCTTGGGCCGCTTCAGGTCGTAGCTTGAGCCTAGGGCGCGATGAAGGCATGAGTAAATCGTTATTCTGTGCCAAAACCCACCGTCTATTAGGCGCGGGTATTGTCGGGCCGAATGCTGGTGAGTTGATTGCCGAAGCCATGTTGGCGATTGAAATGGGCGCAGATATGCAAGATATCGGCTTAACCATTCATCCGCATCCAACCCTAAGCGAAACCTTTGCGTTCGCCGCGGAAATGGCCGAAGGTACGATTACCGACTTGATCGCACCAAAGAAGAAAAAGTAACCTAAACAGCTAGTTAGTTAAGGTTATGGATCAAGCACCAGACCTGGTGCTTATCTATAAAAAAACCCGCTTCAATTTAGAGCGGGTTTTTTTATAGATTTAGAAAAATCGAACCAGAAACCAAAGCAAACTGATTAAGTGTCTTGATTCATCAATACATCAATGTCATCTTGGCTTAAATAGTCTAACGCGCCTTCTTGTTTAGAGGCGACCGCACTAGGCAGCGGGAAGTCCAAGTTCTTCATTTTCACATTATCGAGTTTGTCGGTAAAGGTGAGTAGGGATTGGATAACTTGGCCACTTAAATCGCGGTTGGTTTGTTCGATGATAATGTCTTGGAGCTGATTCATCCATTTCAGTTGGGTTTCACGCACCTGTTCGGAATGTTCGCGCAGGGTGTCTTGACTCAACGCATCGGTGTAAGATTGGCTCAGGTCTCGAATGTCTTCCATCATCATTTCGGCGATTTGAATGGTTTGCTGAGAGGTGGTTTCCAAGCGACTATCGATATAATCTAAACAGGTTCGAACTTTTTCTTGTGGCGTCAAATCTGACATGGTGCGTCCTTTTTCAGGTCAGAATCAGAAGGTTCTGAAAGGTGGTTAAGATGGAATTTAATTTAGCACAAACTGTGTGGTAAAACAAAGCATGTCGAACGCATTAAAAGATCAATTTAACCAGGCCTGGTGGTCGCACTGGTGGCAAGCACTGCAAACTGAGTTTGGCGAATTAAGCGTGGCTGGACAGATGAATGAATCCCAGCTTGCAGATTGGGCTGAACTCAGCCTAAAACAGCGCATTCAATACACCAGCCAATTAAGTTATCAGCGCTTACAACAAGCGGGATTGAGTTATGTTGAGATGCTCGCTGGCCTGCAAAACATCGCCCCGCAATTTCTGGGACTACCAGGCCTGGTGCTTCCGCAGATCGTCGAAGATAATGGTTTAGCCGATTTTGAAGCATCATTTAATGCGCTCGAAACCTTTACCCAATTCTCGACGGGTGAATTTGCGATTCGTGTTTTTATTGAGCAAGATCAAGCCGTCAGTATGGCGCAAATGCAGGCCTGGTCGTTATCGGATAATCATCATTTACGCCGTTTAGCCTCCGAAGGCTGTCGCCCTCGATTACCGTGGGGCAAAGCTTTAAATGAGTTTAAACGTGATCCGACGCCCATTCTGCCGATTTTGCAAAACCTCATCCACGATCCCAGCTTATACGTGCGCAAAAGTGTGGCGAATAATTTAAACGATATTGGTAAAGATCATCCAGAGGTATTATTGACCTTTTGCCAGGCCTGGTTGGGCACAAGCGCCGAGGCGGATTGGATTATCAAACACGCCAGCCGCAACTTTTTAAAACAGCGTGAACCTCGGTTTTTAGCCTTATTAAGTTTGCCAAAAACCGATCATATTGAACTGGTCAATTGGCAACAAGAGTTGCAAGTAACGTTGGGTGACGTTTGGCATTATCAGTTTGAATTGCAAACAACAAAAGCGTCCAAAGCGTTAGGGCGTTTAAGAGTTGAGATACAGGTGGATTATCCCAGACCAAGCGGCGTGCCATTACGCAAAGTGTTTAAACTGGCGGAATCGGATTACAGCGAGGCGCGCAAAAAGTTTAACAAAACCCTGTCGTTTAAACCATTAACTACACGCCGACACTATGCCGGACAACATAAAATACAGCTCGTGATTAACGGCGAAATAAAGCACCAGGCCTGGTTTGAGGTAAAGGCATGAATCTCATTTTTGAAAACACAGATTTTGTATTGCTGGATAAACCAGCGGGGTTAAGTTTCCATTCAGAACAAGAACCAGGCCTGGTGGTATTGGCGCAACAGCAACTTGGCCTGCCGTCACTTTATCCTGTGCATCGGTTAGATAAAATGACTTCAGGTTTAGTGATTCTGGCGAAAAACCTGGCCGCCACGCAAGCGTTTCAAACCCTATTTGAACAACGCGAAATCGAAAAATACTACCTCGCCATCTCCACCCACAAACCCAAAAAGAAGCAGGGCTGGATAAAAGGCGACATGCTACCCAGTCGGCGCGGCAGTTATCGTTTAACCACCACTATGGACAATCCCGCGATTACGCAATTTGTCAGCGCCAGTATCGCACCGAATGAACGCGTGTTTTTGATTAAACCCCATACCGGCAAAACCCATCAAATCCGCGTCGCGCTCAAAAGCTTAGGCGCGCCCATTTCAGGCGATCAACGTTATCAAGCCTTGGCGGAAGCCGAACTAGAAGATCGTGGCTATTTACATGCCTACGCGCTGCGATTCAGTTTATTCGGCGAAAACTTCGCCTTCGTTTGCCCGCCAACCAGCGGCCAACGCTTTGTGTCGGATGCCTTTAAGGTACAATGTGCGGCTTGGAACGAACCATGGAAAGCGTTTTGATGTCGAAAGCGACCACTAAATATTGGGAAGACACCCCGCTAGAACAACTCACCCCCGCACAATGGGAAAGCCTATGCGACGGCTGCGGCTTGTGCTGCCTGCATAAACTGCAAGACGAAGACACCGAAGAGATTGTTTATACGCGGGTCGTGTGCAAGTTTTCAGACTTAGAAACAGGGCAGTGCGGCGACTACGAAAACCGCTCGGTGAACGTGCCCACTTGTGTGCCCTTAACCCTAGAACGCATCGCCGAATTCGACTGGCTACCCGAATCCTGCGCCTACCGCTTACGCTATTTCAACCAACCTCTACCAGACTGGCACCCACTCAATGTTGGTGACCACACCCAAGTAAAATACCACGGCCTACAATCCATCGCCGTGGTGGTCGAAACTGATGATATTGACGCAGAAGATTATTTAATGGATAGGCCTTAACAATTTATAAATTAAATGTTTATTAAGTAAGAGCTTAGTAGCTTTTTATTTTAGGGTTGGCAAAACTAGAAAAACCTGAAAAGTCAGGATATATTGTTGAATGTTTGTAGCCGAACAACTTTTCAAGTCTGTTCCGAATATCCTGTTTTGCGGAGGCTTTGATTCTAAATGTATAGAGTGCGCCTGATCCAGGGCTTTTGCCTTTACCGGATTCAAAAACATGAGGCCTGGTTGCAATACAGCAAGCCCTTCGTCCTTCTTCGATAGACCACCAGCCATCATTACTAGGTGACTTAGGAAATTGGAATCTTTTGTTGTCAGGTTTTGTGGACGCAGGAATCCCTCCGAATAAAAACCCACCATTTTGAGCAGCTATACGTGCATCTAAATTGGCAGGTTTCCAAGAAAAAACAGATGTTGTCCATTCTTTTTTGTTGACTCCATTTTCCATGCTGGCTTTCCAAGGCCTATGTAAGAAATCTTCCCAGCATCTAAAGCTATCATTTTCATTTATTAATCTGTCAGTAACGTCAAACGCAAATAACCTTGCATCTTTGTCCTCATTTACTTGTTCACCATTTCTCCACTTTTCTTCTACTGCAAACCACACACCTACCCAAGCATTGAAGGTAATATCAATTAACCTTGTTGGTGCGCCGTAATGTTGTAGCATGGCGAGTTGATTCAAAATTGAAAGTCGACCGGTATGGCCAGATGAATGCAATCCCCAGCGATGTAATTCTGCAAGTATGTTTCCTTCCTCTTTTGCAATATCATCCTCAGTAAGTATTTTGCCTTTTGTTAGATTCATTCGGCGATATAGAGAGCTATGTAAGGGCCAACTAGCGTCAACTTGTCCGCGCCAAGCAAACTTAATATTTTTATCTAACGCCTTGCTCATAATTTGATTAATAACCTTTAGTAAAGTTTCAAAATCATTAATTTCTACCTCAAAAGGGTTCCAAAAATATTCTGCGCTCAAGAAAAACTCCTTTTTAAAGATCATGTTATTTGTAATTTTATCTGCAGCTTATACCAAATAAACAATCTTTACTAAATAAAAATCAGGTGGTATTTCGATTGTGAGTGTATTGCATGTTAAGTTCATGCTGTTGCCCACTTTCCCTAAATAAGACAACGTAAAATGTTTGCTTCGGATGATTGTATATATCATAATGTATATACATACTTGCATATGGGGGATAATGATATGGAAGCTAAAATTTTTCAGTCGGGTAATAGTCAAGCGGTGCGGATTCCAAAAGAGTTTCGTTTTGACGTGACTGAAGTCGAGATTTTTAAACGCGGCGATGAATTGGTATTAAAGCCTAAGCCTAAAAACCTCGGTGATGTTTTTGATTTGTTGGCTGGTGTGTCGGATGATTTTATGGCCGATGGCCGTGGCGATGATTTGCCGCAAGAGCGTGAGGCTTTGTAGTTATGTATATGCTGGACACGAATATCTGCATTTACATTATGAAGAACAAACCCGCCAGCGTGCGGGCGAGGTTTGAGCAATTGCAGATGGGTGATTTGTCGATGTCTATGATTACCTTTGGTGAGTTGGAATATGGCGCGTTACGCAGCCAACACGCGCCTAAATCATTGCAAGCGCTTGATGAGTTGTCTTGTTATATCCCGGTACTGGCGATGCAGTCAGAAGTGGCAAAAACCTATGCAGGAATTCGTGCAGACTTGGCGAGCAAGGGCACACCGATTGGTAATAATGATTTGTGGATTGCCGCGCACGCACGCACTATAGGTGCAACCTTGGTGAGCAATAATATAAAAGAATTCGCCAGAGTCGATGGCTTAAAGCTTGAGAATTGGGTTTGAGTCACCACCAGGCCTGGTGGTTTTAATAAATAAATGAGAAGAATTAGATGGCGATAAATTGGTTTCCTGGACACATGCACAAGGCGCGCAAAGACATTGCTGAGGTAATGCCGCAGGTGGATGTGATTATTGAGTTGTTGGATGCGCGCATTCCGTTTTCGAGCGAAAACCCGTTGGTGAATGGGCTGCGTGGCGAAACGCCCTGTATTAAGGTGCTGAATAAAGCCGACTTGGCTGATCCAGTCATTACTCAAATGTGGGTTGAGCATTTTGAACAGCAGAAGGGTGTGCGTGCGCTGCCGATGACGTCGCAGCATCCTGAACATATTAAAAGCTTATTGAAACTGTGTGAGCAGTTAATGGGCGATCGTGATTTGGCGATTCGCGGTGGCCGCGCGATGATTATGGGGATTCCGAATGTGGGTAAATCCACCATGATTAATACCTTAGCTGGCCGCACGATTGCTCGAACCGGCAACGAGGCGGGTGTGACCAAATCTCAGCAACGCATTAAATTAGCCAACAATATGACCCTGACTGATACGCCTGGGTTTTTGTGGCCTAAATTAACGCCGCCAGAATGTGGCAATCGTTTGGCGATCACGGGTGCGATTAAAGATACGGCGTTTGATTTTATCGATATCACTTTATTTGCCGCTGATTACCTGTTGAAAAACTATCCTGATGCGTTGAAAGAACGCTATAAATTGGATGAATTGCCGGAGCACGACGAAGAGTTGTTGGCGCTGATTGGCAAAAAACGCGGTTGTATGCAAAAGGGCGGTTCGGTCGATTGGGATAAGGTCAGCCGGATTTTAATTACCGAATTGCGCGATGGAAAGTTGGGGCCGATTACGTTAGAAACGCCAGAGATGACACGAGTTGAAGTCGCCAGAGCGGAAGCTGAAGCCGCTGAGAAAGCACGTTTAAAAGAGATTCATGATGCGGAGCGTAAGGCGCGCACTAGGCGGAATCGTAAGTAGGGACGTGTGGGCTTGTTTAGATAACCACCAGGCCTGGTGCCTGGTGGTTTAACGGTTCAACTTAGTGTTGGTGACCGCCTGCACCGTGTGCGTGGCCGTGCTCTAGTTCTTCGGCTGAGGCGTCGCGAATACCCATGATTTCAACTTCAAAGGTTAAATCCTGACCGGCTAAAGGGTGGTTGGCGTCAACCGTAACCATATCGCCGTCAATCGCTACGATTTCAACCGATTGCACACCTTGATCAGACTGGGCTTCAAAACGCATGCCGACTTCGATGTTTTCGACACCTTGGAATAGGTTGCTTGGCACTTGCTGGATCATACCTTCGTGCTTTTCACCATAAGCATCCGCCGCCGCAATCGTGGCCGTGAACTTATCGCCTACCGCTTTGCCTAGTAGTTCGGCTTCTAAGCCTGGAATCAAGTTGTGATGACCATGCAAATAAGCCAAAGGCTGTCCATTGGACTTATCCAAAACCTCACCGGCTGAGTTGGTTAGGGTATATTCGATTTGCGCGACTTTATCTTGTTCGATTTTCATTCGGTGTCCTTAATTAGAGTTAGAATATTGATTTTCATGCGTCATGATACCGATTCATGATCGGATTTTGGGACGTATTTAGGCAAAAAACACAATTTGAGGTCGTTTTATGATGTATCTATGGGTTAAGGTTTTTCACTTGTTATTTATGATGTCGTGGATGGCGGGGATTTTTTATCTTCCACGCATTTTTGTGCA
>NZ_DATCSL010000054.1:0-40514 GCF_036568485.1 Thiomicrospira sp. | reverse complement strand
CACCAGGCCTGGCACTGGTGTCCGGAATAAAATAAAGAAGGGTTGACAAAAAAGCCGTAGTTCCTAGGATAGAAGGATTTCCGACCAAAGAAAGACTTCAAAAAGGAGACGACGGCTGTGTTTAACTCTACTCGATTCGCGCGCTTTTT
The DNA here is from genome assembly GCF_036568485.1 of Thiomicrospira sp. Taxonomy (GTDB): domain Bacteria; phylum Pseudomonadota; class Gammaproteobacteria; order Thiomicrospirales; family Thiomicrospiraceae; genus Thiomicrospira. Next base: position 40,365 of record NZ_DATCSL010000054.1, on the reverse strand, counting down.
AAAACCCATTCGCTCAACTTTTCAAAAGCTTGTTGATCAACACCAAACAGATAAACACGCCAAAGGCTTTAGTACTTGGAATCAACTGGTGGCGATGATGTACGCCCAGCTCAGTGGTGCCACGTCCTTGCGCCAACTCGTTGAAGGGTTTAACGCCCAAGCGCACCATCACTATCATCTGGGTGTTGATAAGCTTAAACGTAGCACAATGCCAAGCGTTCTGCACAGGTTTATATGGCGCTATGCCAACAGCTGATGAGCCAAGTCAATCGCCACTTACGTAAAGAACTCAACACGTTCACCTACCTTATTGATTCGAGCCCGATTCAATTGCTTGGGCAAGGTTATGATTGGGCGGTACGCGGCTCACGTATCAAAGGTTTAAAGTTGCACATGCAGCTAGAGTTATCCAACCAACTGCCAGTGTGCTTTGAATTAACGGATGCGAATGTACAAGACATTAATCAAGCGCGTCAGTGGGCGTTGCAACCGGGCTCAACCTATGTGATGGATAAAGGCTATGTGGATTACCTATGGTGGAAACAGCTGAGCGAGCAAAAGATCAAGCTTGTCTGTCGTTTAAGAAAGCGTGCGGCCTATCGGGTCGTTGAAACTTACTCCCTTGATCTACACACCGCGCACATTCTTGAAGACCAGTGCATTGAGTTTAGTGGTGCCAATCAGAAAAAACGACTCGGTTCATGGCAAATGCGCCGCATCTTAGTCGAGCGTGATGATAACCAAGGTCTATTAGAACTGGTGACCAACGACTTTACGCGCTCGGCGCAAGAGATTGCGCACTTGTATAAACAACGCTGGCAGATTGAATTGTTCTTTAAGTGGATTAAGCAGCATCTAAAGATCAAGCGCTTTATTGGTCAGAACCCCAATGCAGTGAGAATCCAAGTATTATCAGCGCTAATTGTTTATCTGTTAGTGAAAATGGAGCAGATGGCACACAATCAAACGGAGCCTTTAAGGATCATGCTCTGGAAGCTAAGCCACAGCCTATTCGAGCGTCCTAGCCAGGTAAGTGACTACTACAGGCGAAAACAACAGAAAGAGCACTATGACAAACTACAGATGTCGCTGTTGTGAGGCCTGGCTATGATGCATCAGAAATTATTCCGGACACTAGTGCCAGGCCTGGTGATTATAGTATTACTGCGTTAAGTTAATAAACAATTTGGGTAACTGTTCGGGTAGGCGTTCGACCTTGTCGATAATGGCATAGTGGTTGCCAAAAATGTCAGCTACGTATTCGTCGGCTTTGGGGTCCATGTTGATGCAGTAGGTGTAGATGCCTTGATTCGCTAATTCGGTGACCGCTTGTTTGGTGTCTTGAATTAACATTTTCGGATCTTTCACATCAATATCGGCGGGTTCACCGTCGGTCAGAATCAGCATGAGTTTTTTATCGGTTTGTTGTGCCGATAAATAATGCGCGGCATGCCGCATCGCCGCACCCATTCTAGTTGAATAACCTGCTTCCATCGCGGCAATGCGCGATTTAACCGGTTCTGACCAATGTTCACTATAGCCTTTGATGTGCTGGTAACGCACTTCGTGACGGGTGTCTGAACTAAAGCCCGCAATCGCAAACGGATCACCCAATTGCTCAACCGCCCAGGCTAATAAAGCTAAAGCTTCTTGACTGAGTTCGAGCAGCGTTTGGTCGGTGCCAGCAACCCGTTGGTTTAAAGACTCTGACATATCCACCAACAACATAACTGAAATGGAGCGACCAGCTGGCGTATGGCTGGTGTTAATGCGTGGGTCAGGTTGCGAACCACTTTTGTAGTCGATGAGTGAGCGTATTGCGACATCCAAGTCCAGCTCGTCGCCTTCTTCTTGAAAACGCACGCGCACTTTATTTTGTGGTTTTAGCATTTCAATCACACGTTTCAGCTGTTTGACCAGGCCTGCATGTTTGGCCAGCAAGCTGTCGATTTTGTTTGCGTCACCAGCTGGATGCAATCTTTCGTAAACGGTGGTCCACTCGGGCCGATAGGTTTCACTAATGTAATCCCATTCGTCGTAATGACGCGGTGGCAAGCCACCATCTTGATCAATTTCTCGGTCTTGATCGTCTGGCTGATATTCATTTTCAACCGTATCATCGGCTTCGTCGCCTTCTTCATGGAACACCCATAAATAGCGGTTATCGTCACGATAGGAAATTTCGGTATCGGTAAAATACAGATTGGGTAAGCTATCCGTTTGTTTACGACTTTTAACAAAATAATGCGTCGCTAGATCGCGCAGGTCTTCTATGCTCGAATTTTCGCCTTTTTGCATAACTTGATTAAACTGCTCGACCATGTTTTCAATGAGTGCATCATTAGGTTTGAAGTTTGGATCAAGAAGCGCGCGTGATAATCGGGTCGAACGATATCTTAAGCAGGACTCTTGGCTGTCATCGCAACTGCCTTCCAGCGGAACCGGGTGCAAAGCTAAAAACAACTTTCTTAAACCTGGAAAACGCGCAACGGCTAAGCTATCAACGCGACAATCTTCAAACAGCTCAAGAAACAACTGCACTTGCGGTGCCATGTTGTCACCGATAGTGGGTTTTGACCAGGTGTAATGCGCCATCATATGCATCAGCATGGCACGATAACGATCTAGGCCAGATACGCCATTTAAGTCATCGTACATATCCGGTACGCGCATGGCGTCTTCTTCGATATAGGGAATCGGTTTTTTGATTTGATCAAAGGCAGTCGAAAAACTCACAAACATGCGTTCTTGATTCCATAACGCACTTTGCAACATATCCAACTGGCGTTCGACATCTTTAAACACCACGCCATGACGCTCGCGTTGCATGATGTTTTTAGAATCGGCGGATTGCAGCGCAAAATATTCAGCTTGTTGGTCTGGAAAATGTTGATAGTTGCGAATGCCATAATCCATCCAACGTCTTAATCCATCCAAGGTAAGCTTGCCCACTAAAAATGGAACCTTGTCCAACATCGGGATCAGGCCTTTGCTTTCATACATCGACTGGTGGCCATGAATCACGGTTTGAGTGCGATCAATAAAATCATCCAGCATCGCCAGATATTCGTTGAGCTGTTCGACTTGGTCTATACGACGGTTTAGCGAGGCGAGACTCTGCAAAAAGGGCACGATAGCTTTACTGTTTGGGCTACGCGCCAGTTTATACGCATAGTCTGCCACCGCACTGAGCGAAGCTTCACCTAGGTGACTGGCAATGCTGGGCATTTCGTCTAGATAAATAATGGATGGTTCAGCACCGCGTCCCATTTTGCAAAGCAGTTGGGCTTTTTCTAGATAGGTGTTTAAGCCGGCTTCCGACAAACATTCCCGAGCCTGTGCCACACATTGGGGGAAAAGTTGCTGAACCTGTTCAAAGCCACAGTTGAGTTGCTTTCGGTAGGTTTCAAGTAATTCTAGCGTCATGTTTTTCACCACAGAGGCACAAACATACGAAGATTAAAGTTCGTGACTTCCGCTCTTTGTATGTTTGTGGTTCAAAAGGGATTAAGCAAAAACCATATTAATGGCGTTATCCAAGGTTTCCCGAATATCCGCATCATCGGTAATCGGACGAACCAGCGCCATACGACAGGCATCTTGCTTTTCAACACCCTGTGCAATCAAGGTAGCCGCATACACCATCAAACGTGTGGAAATACCTTCATCCAAACCATGACCTTTAAGGTTACGGGCGGCTTCACCAATTTGAACCAATTTTTTCGCGACTTCCAACTCCACGCCAGATTCTTTGACCAAAATCTCAGCTTCAACATAAGCGGGCGCATAATCAAAATCCAACGCACAGAAACGCTGTTTAGTTGATTGTTTTAAGTCCTTCATCAAACTTTGATAACCCGGGTTATAGGAAATAACTAACTGAAAATCTGGATGCGCTTTAACTAACTCGCCTTTTTTATCGAGTGACAATTCACGACGGTGGTCGGTTAGGGCGTGGATAACCACCATGGTATCTTGACGTGCTTCGACCACTTCATCCAGATAACAAATCGCACCATGACGAGCCGCCATAGTTAACGGCCCATCAACCCAGCGGGTACCACTCGCGTCTAATAAAAAACGTCCGACTAAATCTGACGCCGTAATGTCTTCGTTACAGGACACAGTGATTAAGGGTTTGCCAAGTTTCCAGGCCATGTGTTCAATAAAACGTGATTTACCACAACCGGTTGGGCCTTTAACCATTACCGGCAAGCGTGCGTTGTAAGCGGCTTGATATAACGAAACCTCGTTGTTCTGTGCTTGGTAAAACGGTTCTTTTTCGATGTTATATTGACTAATATCCATGTCCTGGCCTCTTAAAATACGATGAAGTTACTTTTGTTAATCACCAGGCCTGGTCGTTAACAAAAGTAACCTAATAATGAATAACTGTGGATTAATCGAAAGGTAAAAAAACCCCTGCAAGTTGGCAGGGGTTTTGTCAGCTAAACAAGCATGGCTTATTTATGAACGCCTAACTTTTCTCTCCAACCTGGATAGATTTTATCCGCATCCGCTGGGAAGGATTCAAATGCACGCGCAAACTCTTTATGCTCCTTCGCCCACTCGATTGGATCAGCACCGGCTTTCCAGCACTCATAGGATTGACGCAGCGAAATCGCACCGGCCGCAGGGCTGTCGATATGACCATAAGAACCGCCACCAGAGGTGTTGATGATATTGCCGTGACCTAGGTTCTTGAAGAACCCTGGTAGACGTAAAGCATTCATTCCACCAGAAATGATCGGCGTGGTTGGCTTCATGCCGTTCCATTTTTGATAGAAGAATGGCCCTTGGCATTCATCACGTTCGATCATATAAGCGATATTTTTATCTTCGTTACCACCTTCCATTTTACCGAAGCCCATCGTACCCACGTGGATACCTGATGCACCTTGTAAACGTGAGATTTTAGACAACACAAATGCCGTATAACCGCGCTTAGCCGAAGGTGAAGTAACCGCACCATGACCGGCACGATGATAATGCAGATACTGTGAAGGATAATTACGACGTGCGGTTGTGATCATGCCTGGACCACCCACATAACCGTCTACAAGGAAGGCCACATGCGGTGCAAACTCACCAAACGCTTCTAAGATGTAATCAGCACGATATAACATTTCATAGTGGTCATCTGCCGTGATGTTTGCCGAGAACAATTTGGCTTGACCCGTTTCATCTTGAGCACGCTTCATCGCGTCAACGACTAAAGGCATAACCTTTTTCATTGGTGCAAAAACTTGGTTACCTTGTGGTTCGTCGTTTTTGATGAAATCGCCGCCTAACCAGAACTGATAAGCTGCCTGCGCAAATGGTTCAGGACGTAAGCCTAATTTAGGCTTGATGATGGTACCCGCGATATAACCACCGTTTTTGTAGTCGCGACCCAAAATACGCCACATGTCAGAAATGTCCTTTGCAGGACCATCAAACAAGTGCAGCTTGGTTTCTGGAACCCAGAAGTCAACCATCTGCAGGTTTTTAACATCACCCATACCCTGGTTGTTACCAATCGCCAAGGTTAGGAAAGACACCAACATGGTTTTACCATCGCTTAGGTTACGGTCGAATAAATCAAACGGGTAAGCGATTTTAATGACCTGATTGGCTTCATCAATTTCATAAACCAACGCGTCTAATGCTTTGGTGAAATCATCGGTTGTACAGACTTCTACGTTTGTACCGGTTGATGACTCGGCCGCAATGTGTGAGGCAACTTCCAGGTAACCATACCCGGCCACTTGCTCCATGTTATAAGCGACCAAAATATGATTTTGACCTTTAATTAAGTCTTCTTCTTTTAAACTCAAGTCCGCATAACGATTCGACTGATCCATTTAACTTACCTTAATAATAGACGGTTATCCGTCTTTGACTTTTGTTATCGATAACAATCAATAACCCCAAAATTATTAAGGCTAGTGTATAGAAATATTGGATTTATACAAATCAATATATTACATGATTATAATAGATAATGATCTATCGCATAATCAGGGCAAGTGCTGTGCTATCTTTTTATTAAGCGCTTGAATTTCAATTTTTAACAACTCAATCAATTTTTCGGCCGCAACCGATAGCATTTTTCCTTTTGCCGTCACCAAATACCAATGCCGGTGAATGGGAAATCCCTCCACATCCAAAATAACCAGTTCGCCTTGTTCAACGTAATTTATCACGGTTGCTAATGACGCAACGGCGACGCCCAAATTTTGCAAAACCCCTAAACGTATCAACTCATTGCCACCTAAAATCATTTTGATATTTGGGTTGAAGTTTTGTTTTTCGAATGCTTTTTCAACCTGCTTGCGTTTGCCTGAACCTTTTTCCCTCATCAAAAACGGAACATCCACTAACTCAGTCAGTTTTATTTTCGACTTTTTGGCTAATGGATGCGATTTGTGGGCAATAAAAACAAGTGGATTGGGAGCGAGTTGGTAGGATTCGATATTTAAAGCTTCGGAAGGCTCACCAAGAATATAGAAGTCATCTTCATTTTTTTGGATACGCTCAAGTAACTGTTCCTTGTTACCTAAATTCATGGCTACTTTTACTTCTGGGTAACGCTCGACAAAATCATAGATGACTTTAGGCACAAAATACTGAGCCGATGATACAACCGAAAATTTGACTCGGCCGCCCGAGAAGCCTTTTTGATTTTTTATCCGATCTTCGGCTGATTCGAGTCTCTCTAGAATATCTTTTGCCGCGTCATAGAGTGTTTCGCCCGCTTGAGTCAAAAATACTTTACGTCCAATAAGCTCAAACAAGTCAACCTCAAGTGCATCAGCGAGTTTTTTAACCTGCATTGAAACCGTAGGTTGTGTTAGGTGTAATTCCTCTGCAGCTCGCGTAAAACTTTTATGTCGAGCAATCGCTTCAAACACTTGAAGCTGACGTATGGTCGCGTGTCGAATTAATTGATTAGGTTTATCTGCCATAAGCTAAGCACCAGACCTGGTTGTTAAAATTGAGTCTATTAAAACAAAAAACCCAGGACAAGCCTGGGTTTTCAATAGCTAAGATTTAGGTCTTAAATCTTATTTTACGATTTGGTTCAATGAACCAGAAGCATAACGTGCTTGCATTTCTTCTAGACCAAGAGACTTGATCTTAGAACCGTGACCGGCACAACCAAATGCTTCGAAACGTGCTTTACAGATTTCCATCATCGCGTCTTCTGCCGCTTTGAAGAATTTACGCGGATCGAAGTTTGAAGTATTTTCTGCTAAGTGCTTACGGATCGCACCAGTAGATGCCATACGTAAATCCGTATCGATGTTTACTTTACGAACGCCGTACTTGATACCTTCAACAATGGCTTCAACCGGTACACCGTAAGTTTGACCCATGTCACCACCATAGTTGTTGATGATAGTCAACCACTCTTCTGGAACAGAAGATGAACCGTGCATTACAAGGTGAGTGGTTGGGATACGCTCATGGATCTTTTTGATCTGGTCGATTTTCAATACGTCGTCAGATGGCTTAGAAGTAAACTTGTAAGCACCGTGAGATGTACCAACCGCTACTGCTAAACAGTCAACGTTGGTGTCTTTTACAAACTGAGCCGCTTCTTCTGGATCTGTCAACAAAGCTGAGTGATCTAGTTTTTCATCAGAACCGTGACCGTCTTCTTCACCCATCATACCCGTTTCTAGTGAACCTAAACAACCTAGTTCACCTTCAACTGAAACACCACCAGCGTGAGCGATTTTAACCACTTCTGCTGTGATGCCTGCATTGTATTCATAAGAAGCAGGCGTTTTCATGTCAGACATCAAAGAACCGTCCATCATGACCGAAGTAAAGCCAGACTGAATTGCACGTAAACAAACACCTACGTCTGAACCGTGATCCTGGTGCATAACAACCGGAACGTTCGGGAACATTTCTACCGCACCCTGTACTAGGTGACGTAGCATAGGCTCACCCGCATACTTACGTGCACCAGCTGAACCTTGTAGGATAACCGGTGAGTCAACCGCGGCCGCAGCGCGCATGATGGCACGAACCTGTTCCATGTTGTTTACGTTAAACGCTGGCATACCGAACTGGTGTTCTGCTGCGTAGTCCATTAATTCACGAAGTGTAATCATCGCCATCTGCGAAACTCCTTTATTGGTTTCAAAAAAATTCTTGCGCCCTTAAGCGCGTATTCTATTCATTAACCGACTAACATCTATTGGTTAGCCGGCTATTTTCCCTTAAGATTCAAGGGACTTTTACGATCTCTAAACGATTAGTTCCGCCCATAGTGCCGCGTTGTTCGCCACGAGTCAAGATAACTAAATCACCTTCTTGCACAATACCGAACGTTTTAAGCTGTGACAGTACGTTTTTCTGAATCTCTTCATCATTTAAACCACTGTAGTCCACCATTGATGGATACACACCTCGGTACATACACACTTTACGACGTGTATTAACATGTGGTGTTAGTGCAAAAATCGGAATACCCGAACTGATACGAGACATTAATAATGGGGTATTGCCTGACTCGGTTAAAGCTGCGATGCACTTAACGTTAAAGTGGTTAGCGGCATACATGGTTGCCATTGCAATGGTTTCGTCAACTGCACTGAAATAATCTTCAATACGGTGAGTTGAATGACGAGTTGTACGCGACTTCTCAGCCTCATGACAAATACGTCCCATGGTTTCAATAACCTGAGCGGGGAAACGACCTGTTGCGGTTTCACCTGATAACATTACGGCATCCGAACCGTCCATAACCGCGTTGGCAACGTCAAATACTTCGGCGCGAGTCGGGATTGCATTTTCAATCATCGTTTCCATCATCTGAGTGGCGGTGATGGTAACTCGATTTAACTGACGTGCACGTTTAATAATTTTTTTCTGCAAAGCTGGAAGTTGCGCATCGCCGACTTCCACCCCCAAATCACCACGTGCGATCATCACTACATCAGAGGCTAAGATAATCCCATCTAAGGTTTCATCATCCGCCACGGCTTCAGCACGCTCGATTTTTGAAACAATGCTACAGTTTAGACCCGCTTGACTGGCTAAGGTACGGCAATATTCAACATCTTCAGCCGAACGTGGGAAAGACAAGGCCAAATAGTCCGCATCAATCTTAGCGGCCGTTAAAATATCTTCTTTGTCTTTTTCAGTTAAAGCACTCGCCGATAAGCCGCCGCCCATTAGGTTAATGCCTTTATTGTTAGACAAGGTTCCACCCACGGTGACGGTACACTCTACGCGCTCACCAACAACCTGGTTTACCTGCATCACTACACGACCGTCGTCTAATAACAGCAAGTCGCCTGCTTTGACGTCATAAGGTAGGTTTTTATAGGTTAAACCAACTTCTTGTTGATTACCGTCTTCGGTACCGACTGCATTGTCCAATGCAAACTGCGCACCATCTTCTAATTCGATTGGGCCATTTTTGAACTTAGCAATGCGGATTTTTGGCCCTTGTAAATCGACCAATACCGCCACTTCGCGATTTAGTTTAGCGGCGGCTTCACGAATCCAATTGGCGCGATCAATATGATCTTCCGCCGCACCGTGCGACATGTTGATGCGAACCACATCCACACCCGCTTTAATAATACGTTCGATTTCGCCCGGACGATCCGTTGCTGGACCTAATGTAGCGACAATTTTTGTTCTTCTCATTGAGGTGACCATGAAATGCTTTTTCCTTTCTTAAAGGGCTTATGCTCAGTAAGATGGCTCGCAAAATAAACTGTTACCCCTAAGCGGGGAATAGACACATCCGGTCTAATCAGCAATTCACTTCCCGAGACACCCTGTTACTTCCATAAGCCAATTCTATATAAATGAAACACCAAACCTGGGATCACCAGGCCTGGTGCTTTTAAACACGCTTATTTAGCTGCGCGTTTTTCCAACATATCAACTGCTGGCAGTTTTTTGCCTTCCAAGAACTCTAGGAAAGCACCACCGCCTGTTGAAATATAAGATACTTGGTCTTCAATACCATACTTATCAATTGCCGCTAAGGTGTCACCACCGCCTGCAATTGAGAAAGCTTTTGACTCTGCAATCGCTTTAGAAATGGTTTTTGTACCTTCTCCAAATTGATCAAACTCAAATACACCCACCGGGCCGTTCCATACAACCGTGCCGGCGTTTTTGATGATTTCAGCCAGCTCCTCAGCCGACTTAGGTCCAATGTCAAAAATCATGTCATCATCAGCCACTTCTGAAACATCTTTGGTTTCAGCTACGGCCGTTTCAGAAAACTCTTTACCTGTCACTACGTCTTTCGCTAAAGGAATCGAAGCACCACGACCATTCATAATGTCGTTCAACTTGTTAGCGGTTGGAACCAAATCGTCTTCACAAAGTGATTTACCCACATTGTGACCAGCGGCTTTGATGAAGGTATTAGCGATACCACCACCCACAACTAGCTGATCTACAACCGTAGACAAAGACTCTAGTACGGTTAACTTAGTTGATACTTTAGAACCACCAACAATCGCTACTAAAGGACGCGCAGGCTCTTTTAGTGCTTTTGTTAACGCATCTAGTTCTTCAGTTAGTAACAAGCCAGCACAAGCTACTGGTGCATACACACCCGCACCATGGGTCGAACCTTGAGCACGGTGAGCGGTACCAAAAGCATCCATAACATACACGTCACATAGTGCCGCGTATTTTTTAGATAACTCTTCAGTGTTTTTCTTTTCGCCTACGTTAAAACGTACGTTTTCAAGAAGCACCAATTCACCGTCAGCAACATCAAAACCACCATCTAGGTAGTCTTTAATTAAGCGAACTTCTTTGCCTAACTTAGCTGACAAATCGGCCGCAACTGGAGCCAAAGAGTTTTCTTCTGAAAACACACCTTCTTCTGGGCGGCCAAGGTGTGACATAACCATCACCTTAGCACCGGCTTTCATAGCGGCTTCAAATGTTTTCATTGATGCACGAATACGTGCATCAGAGGTTACTTTACCGCCTTTAACTGGAACGTTAAGATCCGCACGAATTAATACGCGCTTGCCTTTAAGGTCCAAATCGGCCATACGAATAAAAGACATAGCTTTCCCCTTACTTACCAACGTGTTGAACAACACGCATCATGTTGCAAGTATAGCCATACTCGTTATCGTACCAAGCCACTACTTTTACGAAAGTACCGTCTAGCGCAATACCTGCACCCGCATCAAAAATTGATGGGTGGCTGTTACCACGGAAATCGGTAGAAACAACAGACTCATCGGTATAACCTAAAACGCCTTTCATTTCACCTTCAGAAGCTTTTTTCATCGCTGAACAAATTTGCTCGTATGTTGCATCTTTGTTTAGTTCAACGGTTAGGTCAACTACTGATACGTCAGACGTTGGCACACGGAAAGCCATACCAGTCAATTTGCCGTTTAGCGCTGGCAATACTTTGCCTACCGCTTTAGCTGCACCGGTTGAAGATGGGATGATATTTTCTAGAATACCGCGGCCACCACGCCAATCTTTTTGTGATGGACCATCAACGGTTTTCTGAGTAGCGGTTGCTGCGTGAACAGTTGTCATCAAACCACGCTTAATGCCAAAGTTGTCATTTAACACTTTAGCAACTGGCGCTAAACCGTTTGTCGTGCAAGAAGCCGCAGAAACAATCGCTTGTCCAGCATATTCGTTGTGGTTAACGCCATAAACGAACATTGGTGTGTGATCTTTTGAAGGAGCAGATTGAACAACTTTCTTCGCACCTGCTTGGATGTGTGCCTGGCAAGATTCTTCAGTTAAGAAGAAACCAGTACATTCGATAACCAAATCAACACCTGCTTCATCCCACTTCAAGTTAGCCGGATCACGCTCAGCTGTTAGACGGATTTTTTTACCGTTAACAATCATGTTGTTACCTTCAACTGAAACTTCACCGTCGAAGTTGCCGTGTACTGAGTCGTACTTCAACATGTAGGCTAAATATTCTGGATCTAACAAATCGTTAATTGCTACGATTTCGATACCTGGGAAATCTTTAGCTGCGGCACGGAATGCCATACGACCGATACGGCCGAAACCATTGATACCAACTTTAATTGACATAGCTTTCTCCTAATTAATGAGGTGTTCAAAACAGGGGCTTTAAACACAACAAACTCGCCAGAAAACTGACGAGTTAAACTTTAAAAATAAAACTTTATTAACCGATGAGTGCTTCGGCTTTAGACACTACATTTTCAACAGTGAAACCAAACTCTTTGAATAGCTCACCGGCTGGCGCAGACTCACCGAAGGTGTCGATACCAACAACATCACCTTCTAGGCCGACATACTTACGCCAGAAATCCGTTACGCCAGCTTCGACGGCCAAGCGTGGTACACCTGGGATCAAGACCGAGTCTTTGTAAGCTTTGTCTTGTGTGTCAAACATATCTGGACAAGGCATAGATACAACACGTACTTTTTTGCCTTTCGCTGTCATAGCGTCAGCCGCCTTAACCGCAAGTTCAACTTCAGAACCTGTTGCGATAATGATCAATTCTGCACCAGCCGCATCTTTAAGAACATAGCCGCCTTTCTCAATCATTTTAACTTGCTCAGGCGTACGCTCCATTGGTGCCAAGTTTTGACGTGAGAAGACCAAAGCTGTTGGTGCATTGCCACGCATCATCGCTACTTTCCAAGACACGGCAGACTCGATGGCATCGCATCCACGCCAGGTTTGGAAGTTAGGAATCATACGCATAGTCGCAATTTGCTCAACAGGCTGGTGTGTCGGGCCGTCTTCACCTAAACCGATTGAGTCATGGGTATAAACATAAATCGTACCGATTTTCATCAAGGCCGACATACGTAAAGCATTACGCATGAATTCCATAAACATTAGGAAAGTCGCGCCATAAACTTTGAAGCCGCCATGCAGAACCATACCGTTCATCATGTGTGCCATACCAAATTCACGCACACCCCATGACAAGTAGTTACCGTTTGCGTTGTTTTTGTTGACTTTAACCGTACCTGACCAATTAGTTAGGTTAGAACCGGTTAAGTCAGCTGAACCACCAAACATTTCTGGTAGCAATGGCCCCATCGCTTCAATCGCATTTTGTGATGCTTTACGTGACGCAATGTTTGGCATCTCAGCTTGTGTTTTAGCAATAAACTTATCCATTTCCACTTCAAAATTCGCTGGCAATTCGCCCGCCATACGACGCTTGAACTCTTTCGCTAAATCAGGATAGTTTTTCGCATAGTCTTCAAACAATGCATTCCATTCGGCTTCTTCATCCGCGCCTTTTTTAGTGTGATCCCAGCCGTCATAAATTTCTTGTGGAATAACAAATGGCTCGTGTTTCCAACCTAAATTTTCACGTGTTAACGCGATTTCTTGATCACCTAGTGGCGCACCGTGACAATCATGCGTACCGCAAAGGTTTGGCGAACCAAAACCGATGGTCGTTTTAGTACAAATCAAAGTTGGCTTGTCTTGGATAGACTTAGCTTCATGAATCGCCGCATCAATCGCATCGGCATTGTGACCATCTACACCACGAATAACGTGCCAGCCATAAGATTCGAAACGGCCCGCCACATCCTGCTCCATCCACTCGTCGATATGACCATCGATTGAGATGTTGTTGTCATCCCAGAAAGCGACCAACTTACCAAGACCTAATGCACCAGCCATGGCACAAGCTTCATGCGATAGGCCTTCCATTAAACAACCGTCGCCCATAAACGCATAAGTATGATGGTTAACGATGGCATGGCCCGGGCGGTTAAATTGCGCCGCTAAAGTACGTTCTGCAATTGCCATACCCACCGCATTGGTAATACCTTGGCCTAATGGGCCAGTCGTGGTTTCAATACCGTCTGCATAACCATACTCTGGGTGACCCGCAGTTTTGGAATGTAACTGACGGAACTGCTTAATATCTTCCATACCCAAGTCGAAACCGGTTAAGTGCAGTAGAGAATAGATCAGCATTGAGCCATGACCATTCGACAAGACAAAACGATCACGATCGGCCCATTTTGAATTCTTTGGGTTATACTTCATGTGACCATTCCACAGTACTTCGGCAATATCAGCCATGCCCATAGGCGCGCCTGGGTGACCTGACTTGGCTTTTTGTACGGCATCCATACTTAACGCACGAATCGCGTTAGCTAAATCTCTACGAGTTGGCATATCAACTTCCTCAATTTTGAAAAAATTCGGGGGTTCTAGAAGTTTCGGCGTTGCATACAGCCTTATCCAGAATAAACTTAATCCGCTATTCTCGCTTAAAAACAAAATTTCTTCAAGAAAAATGCGAATCTTGCAAAAAGATAGTACGTCGCTTTTTTAACTAAAAAAACGCGCAAAAAGCCCATTAATACAGGCCTGGGAAGGCCTTGCTAATCAGCCAGAACCGATTGAATTTTATAAGAAATTTTTGTGCTTGCACTCTCATATAGTGATAACAAAGCTGGAATCACCAACAAAATAAGCACCGTGGCAAACATTAAGCCGAACGCAATTGAAATCGCCATTGGAATCAAAAACTGGGCCTGCAATGACGTTTCAAACAATAAAGGTGTTAAACCTGCAATGGTGGTTAAGGAGGTTACCAGTACAGCGCGAAGTCTTTGCACTGAAGCCTCCTCAAGCGCTTCATTGACACCAAACCCTTCTTCTCGTAAACGCTTATAAAAACTAACGAGAATAATTGAGTTATTAACTACAATACCAGCCAACCCAAAAAAACCAAACATAGACAAAATAGTAAGACTGACTCCCATAAAATAGTGACCTAATATTGCCCCGATTAAACCTAATGGGATCGCCATCATTACAATCAGGGGCCATCCGTAAGATTCAAATACCCAAGCCAAAACCAAATAAATTAAAGCCATCCCGATAAACAACCCCAGCATCATATCGCCAAAGGTTTTTTGCTGGTTTTTGGCGGTACCCTCCAAGCTGTAGCGCACACCATATTTCTGCATTATTTGTGGCAATACATCTTGCTCCAATTCCGCCAAAATCTGATTCGCACTGTTTAGAGAAGAATCGACGTCGCCCAATACCGTGACTGCAAGTTTGCCATTATAGTGGCGCATCACATCAAAGCCTTGGCGTGTTTGCCAAGTTACAACATTACTTAAAGGCACTCGTGTACCAGATGGACTAATTAATTGCTTCGCATTTAACACTGAAAGCTGCTCTTGTTGATCCCGTGGCAACATAACTCGAACTTCAATTTCGTCCTCCCCCAGCGTATAAATCTGCGAAAGCTGACCTGAAAAAGCCGCACTTAGTTGCGCCCCTACTGACTTATAAGTAAAGCCCATCGCTTGCGCTACTGGAGTCAACTTAAACACCATTTGCTCTCGACCATATGGCAAGTCATCCGACAAACCACTCACGCCTTCAATATCATCCAAGACTTGCTGTAAATCCAATGAGGCTTGTTTAAGATTTTGTGGCGTTCCGCCGGTAAATTGAATTTGAATATCTCGCCCAGGTGGCCCACCCACTTGAGAAACAACGTTAAAGTTTTCTAAGCCGGGCATAGGTTCAACCTTAGAGGTCCAGCTTCGAATAAACTCTGCATTGCGTGTATGACGGCGATCCGGATCTAATAGTTCAACATTAATTGCGCCGTACACCGCACCCGAAGAACCTGATCCTTGATTGTAGGCTACAACCGCCGTATTAATAATCCCTGGTTCGAGCTCTTGCTCGGTTTCTCGCAGAGCGTCATAAACGCGATCAACAAATTGTGCGGTGACACTTTCAGGCGTGCCGGATACAAACTGGATTGAGGCATTGATTTTATCGGCTTCTGGCGAAGGGAAAAAGGTAAAACTCATCCGCCCACCCGCGATCAGTCCTATGGTGACCACAATTAACCCTAATGCTAGAGCCAACACCATAGCTCGACTTTGTAGCACCCACCGAATCACTTGACGAAATTGTGTTTGTCTAAAATGATTAAAGACCTGATCCCAACGCGCACGTAGCCGGTTAGGCTTGATCGGTTTACCATGCCTCAAACCAAAACGTAAATGCCCTGGAAGAACTAAAAAGCATTGGATTAAAGACACCAAAATAACCGATACGATGACCATTGGAATCGCAAATAAAATGGCGCCAATTTCTGCGCCTATCATCATCAAAGGCAGAAAAGCCGCAATCGTAGTCAGGGAAGACGCCATCACTGGCGTGAACATTCTATGCGCGCCGCCCTCGGCCGCTTCAGCCGAAGGCTCACCTTGCTCATAGTGCGTTAACGTGTCCTCACCCACCACAATGGCGTCATCAACAATAATCCCTAGTGCCATAATCAAAGCAAATAAACTCATCATATTGATGCTGCCACCTGCCAAATAAAGCACCATTAAGGTGGTCATAAAAGACACCGGAATTCCAAGCGCAACCCAAAAAGCCACACGGCCATTTAAAAAGATATACAAAATAAGCAAGACCAGAATCAAACCGCCTACGCCATTATTAACCAACAACATAATACGCTCTTTAACCAGAGACCAGGTTTCATCATAAACCCGTAGCTCTACGCCAGTCGGCAATCGCGGTTCAACCTGGCTCAACCAGTCCTGCATAACGCGTGAAGAAACTAACGTATCACCGGATTCGGCACGTTGTAACGCCATTTCAATGGCAGGTCGACCGTCTACCACTAAATAACTGGCATCTCGAACCGGTCTCAGCGTAACTTCGGCCAAATCACCTAATTCTATGTATTCTGTTTCACCCACTCGCAATGGCAGATCTCGAAACCCTTGTTCGCTGCGGCGCTGCTCAATGGCACGCAAGTCTCTTGCCGCATCTTGATCACCAAAGCGGCCAGCCGGTACATCTTGACTCAAACTATCAATTTGACTCGCGAGCTGATCAAAACTAAGATCGAACTTTGCCATTGCAACCATATCGACTTCGATCGCCATTTCTTCTAATGGCCGGCCACGAAACTCGATTTTATCAATCCCCATATCCAATAAACTACGCTCGTAATCACGCACCAAATAACGCAAACGATCTTCTTCGCCTGGCTGGCCCATTACCAGTATTTTGGCAACGGGCTCATAACGGATAATTCGTTCAACAACTGGGGTTTGAATATCTTGCGGTAAATTTCGCAACTCCGATACGCGCTGGCGAACTTGATCCACCGCCTCGATCATGTCAGTGCCCTCTATGTACTTCAGGGTCACCAAGGACGCACCCAAAGATGAAGTCGAGGTCATTTCATCGAGATTTTCCAGATTGCGCAAGACTCGTTCAATCGGTTCGGTTATGCTTTTTTCGACATCTTGTGCATTCGCACCCGGCCACACTACGCGAACCTGAGCATAGTCCAGATTGAAGTTTGGGAAGAACTGTACGTTTAATTTCATTAGGGCGACAATGCCTAATAAAATCATCAGCATCATTAATAAATTAGCTGCAACTTTATGGCGAACAAATACGCCAATCAAACCGTATGAATTAGGCTGACTCATCGAGTTGCTCGCTCACCATTAAACGCTTGCGGCACCACCAATAGACCGGAAATGGCATTGGGTAAATGGGTTACACTGATTTGATCACCTTCAGAAAGCTCGCCATCAATTAAAGCCCTGCGCACCTTGTCGAGCTCAACCTCACCTACAACGGATACTTTGCGTGCAACCAAACGATCTTGCTCCACGACATATACCCGATTACTGCTGTAGAGTGCGCTGTAAGGAACCGCAAAACCCGATTGAGTGATCGGCATTTCCAACACAATCTCCAGCACATCACCGGGGCGCAGATAACTTAAATCAGAAGTTAGCTTAAAAAAGCCGTCCAAGCCTGAACTGCTGGCTTCAGCGCCCAAACGCACCAAAGGCAACGCCGTTTGTGTGCCTTGTTCTCGGTACCAGGCCTGGATTGATTGATTTTTATCTAATGCCTGTTGAATTTCAGCACGAGTTTTGCCGGGCAATTTCGCACGCAGCTCTAATGAGCCTAATGGATAGTACTCCAACACCAACGCATTGGCATTTAACATGTCACCTTCGGCGACGGCAACTTGTAACACTCGCCCGGTTAAATTAGCCTTAACATCCGAGCGTTCGACATTGAGTTTTGTACGGTTAAGGTTTGTTTCTGCACGTTCTAGGCGAGCTTCGAGTTGCTTTAATTTAACCGCTTGTTGATCTACAATTAATCGCGCATTCATAAGCGCTAGTTCCTGACGAGCTAATGCTTCGCGCGCTAGATCAACACTCGACTCCGATGCAAGACTGCGCGTTTTCAGCTGTTGGTTTCGAGCGAGATCAGATTGTTTGATTTCATAAAGTGTTTGCTCTTGCTCTAAACGTTTACGTTCAGTTTTTTGGGCTTGCTGTTCGGCCAAGAGCGCAGCCTTGGCCTCATCAAATTCAGCCTGGGCTGTTTGCAAGGCAAAACGCACTTCTTGTGGATTTAGTTGTAACAATGTATCGCCAGGTTTAAAAAACGCCCCTTCTTTAAATGGCAGTTGGGCTACTTGGGCAGCAAGCGGTGCAACCAATTTAACACGTTGACTCGATTCCACCTGCGCATACAGCGTATGACGGGTATTCCAATCATGTTGCTGCAATGTCATAACCTCTACTTCCCAAGCTCGCTCGGTAATTTCAGTTGTATTGGCTTGCGGTTTGGTTGCTTTCAAGTACTGAAATAAAGCCATCGACAATAACAAAATTAACAAGGGCCATAACCAGACTTTGAATTTAGAGAGGACAGTCATTTTGGCTCCTTTGTATATAAAGCCGAAGATAAATGCTCAACCACCAGGCCTGGTGGTTAAGACACACCCCATTGATGATGTTCAGGATCTGAGCGCAAGCTCACCGGCTCTTGATGAATCAACACATCCGCTTGCGGAAAGGCTTCTTGAATACGCTCAGTCACTTCTTCCGCGATGCGGTGCGCCTTCACCAACGGCATCCGATCATCCAATTCTAAATCGACTTGGATAAACATATTCGGACCAGAACGATAAGTGCGCAAGTCATTAAAACCTTCGACACCACGATGTGACAAAATAATCTGTTGAATCTGCTCACGCATCTCGCCGGGTAGCTCAATATCTAACAGTTGGTTGGCTGATTCTTTGGCCAACTTTAAGGCACTCCAACCAATAAATAAGGCAATAAAGATGGCCAGCAATGCGTCCACCCACTCAAAACTCCATAACGCAACAATCAAACCGAGTGCGACTAAAGCGTTGGCGGCAATATCCGTAATATAATGAAGAGAGTCCGACTTAATTGCGGTAGATTGAGTTTGGCGCACAACATAACGCTGAAACAAAACCAAACCACTGGTTAAAATCATAGAAAAGACCATAATCCAAATACCAAGCGGAACTTGTTGGATAGCTTCTGGATTAATCAAACGACCCACCGCATAAACCAGTAGATAGAAGGCTGAGCCGGCAATAAACACACTTTGCGCCAGCGCCGCTAGCGGCTCGGCCTTACCATGACCAAAACGATGTTCTGAATCGGCTGGAACTTGCGCTAAGCGTACTGCAAATAAAATCATCACCGAGGCTACGACATCCAAAGTTGAATCCAGCAAGGAGGCCAGAATACTCACCGAACCGGTGACCCACCAGCCAAACAACTTAACCAGGATAAGGATTAAGGCAACACTGACCGAAGCATAAGTCGCTAAACGCGTTAGTCGACCGCTATCCATGGACGTTGTCTGCATTTTTAGCGCTGATTAAGCGCGTTTTATAATTATCTAATCTTGCTAAGCGCTGTTGCTCAATCGCTAAGCCGATTTTTTCGCCACTTAAACCACTGTCTGCTAAGGATTTTGCATCCACTTGATGGCAGGCCTCCAGTGCACCAAGCCAAAAATCCTTTTGCTTATACTCTTCAGCTTCAAAACCTAGACGTCCATGATGATCAGCTTCACAAACCGTTAACAACTGTTCAAAGCGTTCTGGTTGACGCATCGCGTCGCAGCCCTTTATCACTTTTAACATATCTTTAGGCGCCATATCCAAGCCGCCACGATGTATCCAACCATGCCACTCAGTTGCGCGCAACGCCAACTGAAGCGTTGACTTAGGCACTGGGTACACCTTTGCCCAACGGGTAATTAAAGCAACGCCAGCTTGCTCGTGTCCTGGATGTTTCGGCCAAAAATCAGGTTGAGTGAGTGCCTTGCCCAAATCGTGCACTAAAGCGGCAAATCGAATATCTAACGAGTCGGATAATTTAGTCGCTGCATCCAATACCATCATAGTATGCCTACCAGCATCGCCTTCTGGATGATGCACTGGTGATTGAGGCACCTCAAACAATTTATCTAACTCGGGAAATAAAACACCTAAAGCACCCACTTCACGTAAACATTCGAAAAACCAACTCGGACGTTTCGTTAATAAGGCTTTAGATACTTCTTGCCAGACACGGTCAGGAACCAAGTGATCAAGCTCACCTTGCGATGACATTTCACACAACAATAAACGTGTTTCATCCGCTAAATGAAAGTCAAAGTCAGATAATTGAGCACGAAAACGCGCCACTCTCAAGACTCTGAGCGGATCTTCGGAAAAAGCAGGCGAAACGTGGCGTAACACGCGTGCTTTTAGATCTGACTCGCCACCGTAAGGGTCAATCAGGCGTCCTGATTGTGTCATGGCCATCGCATTAATAGTGAGGTCTCGGCGCATCAAGTCTTCTTCGAGCGTAACGTCGGGAGACGCATTCACTTCAAAACCGTGATAACCTTGGCCTGATTTGCGCTCGGTACGTGCTAAAGCATATTCTTCATGCGTTTCAGGATGCAAAAAAACAGGAAAATCTATACCGACCTGCTTACAACCTAATGACAACATTTCATCCGGCGTGGCACCCACCACAACCCAGTCACGGTCTTGAATAGGAATGTGCAACATCGCATCCCTAACCGCTCCC
This sequence comes from Thiomicrospira sp., assembly GCF_036568485.1. Classification (GTDB taxonomy): domain Bacteria; phylum Pseudomonadota; class Gammaproteobacteria; order Thiomicrospirales; family Thiomicrospiraceae; genus Thiomicrospira. Next base: position 19,461 of record NZ_DATCSL010000054.1, on the reverse strand, counting down.
CCAACTAGGTAAACTTGCATGACTATTTAAACTCGCTGGATTTACGCCCAGCATGGACACGAAAAAACTCATAACGCTGTCGGATCTTGTGCGGTACAACGTAGCTAGACAGAATGCTTTCAATGTTGGTTGGCTCAAAGCCAAACTGACTCGAAAAGTCCTGCTGGCTAGTCAAGTCTACTGCCAACTGTTTTTGCTGATAGGCATCCAGCGTTTTAAATGGCGCCAGCCAGCCCAACCAAAGCATAAACTTTGCATTCGCTTGGCACATAGGTATCAATTTAGCCGACTCTAACCCCATAAAACCACTCACCCACTCAGCTAAATCCATCACGGACATACGCTCTTCACCGGCGACTTCAACTTTCGCATTAAAACAAGACGGTGATTTAATCGCAACCACCAATGCACGCGCAAAATCTTTGACCCAGAGCGGCTGAATTTGTCTATCGGCATTCGCCACCATCATGATTGGAAAACGCGCTAACTGTGCTTTATATAGACGCGTGGTATTGTCACCTTCACCAATCAACAGTCCTGCACGCAAAATCGTGGTTTTACTGGATGCCATATTATGAATAATGCTATCGGCCTCTCCCAGTACCCGCAACCAGTTCGATTTAGCCTGGGAGGCATTCGCGCCAATTTGAGATAATTGAATTAAACGCGCTACACCGAGTTGCTCTGCGGCTTTCTTAATTGTTTGAGTCACACTGACAAAACTTTCTTCTTCAACACATTCGGTACGATTACTTTGATCTGCATACAAATTAATTACCGTATCATGGCTATTGAACAAGGACACCAATGCATCAGATGTGATATTTTTAAGCCCCACTAAACGTACGCCTGGAATTAAAGCTAACTCACGATAGCGCTCAACACGGCGTACCGCCACAGTCACCTCATAACCGGCTTCTGTTAGAGCCGGCACAGCAGCGCGCCCAACAAAGCCAGCACCACCTAACACACATACCTTTTTTCCCAATTTCATCATTCGATATTTCTCTCTTATGTTCTGTTCGGCCAAATCAACCCGCTATTTAATAGGACTCAAAAGCACGCAATATTAAGGAAAAGTTTCAGAAGGGTCAAGCAAGCGCCTCACCAGCTTATGAATTCACTTGGCTAAACTTTTTTGATACAACTGAATAAAGTCATCCGCTGGAATGGCTTGGCTAACCAAAAACCCTTGGTATAAATCACAGTCATGTTCTAATAGATAAGCTAACTGCTCTGTATTTTCAACCCCTTCGGCTAGAACACACAAACCCAACGCATGCCCCATCGTAATAATTGCATTTACAATTTGCTGACCATTTTCTTCATGGCTTAAATCCGCGACAAAGCTCTTATCAATTTTAATCACATCTAATGCAAAACGTTTTAAATAGGATAAAGAAGAATAACCCGTACCAAAATCATCCAAAGCCAAGGTTAAGCCTAACTGACGAAGCTTCATCAAAGTTTCATCAATGTGAGAAACCTCCTGCATAAGAGCACTTTCAGTTAACTCCAACTCTAAATAACGCGCCGGGAAGCCTGTTTCATCTAGTATACGTTTGATTAACTTATCTACCCCACCATGACGCAATTGCTGGGCAGATACATTTACGGCTAGCCTAATCGGAGGGTATCCTTGTGACAACCAGGCCTGGCCTTGAGTACAGACCTCACGCAACACCCACTCACCGACTTCTTGTATTAATCCTGTTTCCTCGGCCATCGGAATAAAATTCAACGGCGAGATGAAGCCTTTTTCCGGATCAAGCCAACGAATTAAAGCCTCTGCACCTACAACTTGGTTGGTCTTTAAATCAACCTGGGGTTGATAATAAAGCTTTAAATGTTTTTTAAAAATAGCTTGTTTTAACTGTAGCTCTTGGCGAACACGTTGGCGTGCAAGCTCTGTTAATTCATCATTATAAAAAGCAAACCCACCTTTTCCATCGGCTTTTGCCCGATATAACGCGGCATCTGCATTTTGCAGCAAACTATCCGCCGATTGGCCATGGTCCGGAAAAACACTAATCCCCATTGTCACACCTACCCTGACCTCCGCACCCTGCGTAAGTTGAAGAGGTTGGCTTATGTTCTGCGCAATTCGATTTGCTAACACCTCTGCCGACTTAGTATTTGGCAAATCTTCAATCAGTACGGCGAATTCATCCCCTCCCATCCGAGCGAGTGTATCCATTTGGCCCAGTTGATCAGATAAACGAGAGGCCAACGCGGCCAGCAATTCGTCACCGACCGCATGACCATAGCTATCATTAACATCTTTAAAGCGATCTAAATCGAGCATGATGAGCGCCATTTTCTTATGCTCACGTTTAGCTTGTTTTATTTGATGACTTAACCGAGTCATAAACAAAACGCGATTTGGCAAACCAGTAACATGATCGTAATGTGAAACATAGTCGAGCAATGCATCTTTTTCGGCTGTACGACTCTCAATTTCAAACTTATGCGCGAGCAATTCACGACGCCAAATTAGCCACAACATCAACAGTAAAGCGACCATCGCTAAACTTGAAATAAGCGATACCCAACTTACTAATTCGCGCAAGGGCGCTCTCGCTTGCTCGCGTGTCATTTGAGTATAGACACTCCAATCAGCATTTTTTATATCAGTAAAGCCATAGACCATTTGCTCATCGTTACAGGTCTTTATGACCGAGTCCAGGTTAGTTCTATTTTGCACTTGTAACAACCAAGCTGAATTCACGCAGTCAAAGTTGACAACTTCTGTTCCAGTTTCATTAACACCTAAGAATTGTGGAAGCTTATTTTCCTGAACAACTAAATAGGACATAGCCCCATCTGGGGCTGCAGGCCAGTGTTGCAAAGCTTTTAATAAAATCTCAGATGGAGAGGCATGCAAAACTAAAACAATACTGCGTTCCATATCTTCTGCCGGAAATGGAATCAGCCACTCTAAATGCAAAATACCTTGCTCATCTTTATAAAGATGGCTTTGCATGACTTCTTGAGAGCGCCCGGAGGCTACGATAAGTTCGCTGATGATATTTGAATTTGCGTGAGTCGGTGTACCCCAAAACTTGACTAACTCATCCGCGGAATAGACCTCAATCGCATCATAGCCATAAGCTTTAATCCGGTTAGTAAATACCCGATCCAGAATTTCCTCTAAGCCTGAATCTTCTTCAACTATCAGCCAGCGCTGTAAAGCTTGTGATAAGAAGACATCACTCGCCAAGTTCTTTGCATCACCCTGTCTTTCGGCTAACCAATTGTTCACTAGATCGGCTTGGAGCTGAGAAAATGCCATTAAACGATCTTGGGTTTCGCGTTCGACTTGAGGGGTTTGTTTCCAAATCAACCCTCCAGAAATAACAGGTACCAATAATGCTGTTAAAAAAAAGCCACCAATTAACCATCTGTTGTAACGTATCAATGGTTTTTCGATGCGGTTCAACCGATTTAAGCCTTGCCAACTAGTTAACAGAACATAAAGCAGCAGTGCCGTAATTGCGACAAACACAAACCCTTTCGCCAAACTTAAAGTCACTAATAAATCTGGTGACTTAACCAAAAAGGCTAAAATATAGTCTGACAATCCGATCCATAAACCTGCCAAGATTGCATAACTCAGACTTACGCCTATCGGCAACCCCAGCCATTTTTTGATCTGCACAACAAGACTCCTACACGGGTTAGCGCAACGAATGCATAATAAAGTCATTCTAAAGTAATCCTGATTAAAGATTAAAGGATTTTTGTTCAGCAAGGGTCAAACATAACTAAAGCGGTGATTAAATAGCTATCTTTATAATTAAACTACCCATCGTTCTAAATAGCGGGCGGTTTATGGTATGTGATAAAATGAAGAATTAAATAAGTATGTTCGGAGTATTTATGCAAGCCATGCTAGTTTCTGCATATAAGAGTGCCAAAAAAGATGAGTTATATCTATTTGTACCACAAGAAGATGGGCTGGAGAAATTACCAGATGAACTTACGGTCATGTTTGGCAAGCCACTACATGTCATTGACTTTAATTTAACCCCCGATCGAAAAATGGGGCGCGAGAATGCAACAGAGGTTCTTAGTGGGTTAAAAACAAGAGGCTACTTTATACAAATGCCGCCCCAAAATGTTGAAAAAATAAGCGACATGCCCGCACCACCTGAACATCTAGACAATATCTTCTAGAGACAACAATCTGGTATAAACGACAAAATAGCTCATAAAACAAAAAACCGATAAAAATACATTCTTATCGGTTTTAAATCACAGCTTTAATCAGGCCAAACACGACGACCTATATGAATCTTAGGCTCTGGCTCTTTCTTAGTTGCTGGCTGTTTCTTCTCGGTAGCTGGCGCAGATGGTTTTTCGCTAACAGTCGTTTCATTTTCAGGCTTCGTAGCCTCATCTTTAACCGCTGGACTATTTTGTGTTGTTTTTGGCTTACGTCTAGTTACCATGTAATTCCTCCCATAATTGGTTTATTTCAAGTTTAGCTTTTTCATTATCCATTTCTACCACACCGCGTCCCATACTCATAGAGTCACGATAAACTTTTCTATCTCGAATAATGCTGTTTAATAAAAGTAGCTCATGATAATCAGCTAAATAACCCTGTGCTTCTTCAACTTCCTTAACCGATGGATTGGTCGGGGCAAGTGTTAAAACGGCTCTGACTTTAAGATTAGGGTTGTAATCTCGAGATAACGTAATAATTTCTTGAAGACTTGGTAGAACGTCCAAATCTGGCTGTGAAGGTCTGAAAGGCACCAATAAAAAATCAACCGCGGTTAAGCCAGTGCGAAGTTCGCGACTGTCTCGTCCACCAGCATCAACAAGCACATATTCATAACGCTTTCCAAGATCCAAGATCGTATCTCGAATATTATCAAACGCCTGTACATGATGTACACGCGGTAAGTCTAACTCTTGCCGATCAAGCGTCCAGTTGGATGAAGTACCTTGGCGATCCGCATCAACAATAATCACATCTTTGCCATTTGATGCCAACAAGGCAGCTAGGTTTACCGTCAAAGTACTTTTACCACAGCCGCCTTTAATATTGCCAATTTGAATAATCATAATACCTACTTAATCAAACTTTCTAAATAACCAGATTGTAACTCACTAATTATGATATTGCTCATTAAATACCAGTTAACTGCTCAATGGCACGAGTCGCAGCCTCAGCTGCGACATTGATATCTGCTTCATTTCCAGCCAAAATTAAGCGGCCATATGCACCAACGGCTCTGGCTTCAATTAACGTGATATTCGCCGCTTTTTCAGCTTCATTTGCAGCGTACACAATATAACCAGCTGGCTCAGTTTCTAGAATATACATACTATGCCCAGGCAACATCATAGATCCACGACGGTTGTCGCGGTTTATTAATACAGCATGGTCAGGCATGACGGAGCGAATAATTTCGTTCCACATGATTCGGCATTTCTGGCGTTCATTTTCTGATGTTTTGAGAAAATCTAACATCGTCCTACCAGATTCCAACACGTCTGACTGGTCACGGTGATGAATAAACATCGAACCATAAGCACGCTCAACTAATTGCTGGCCTAAATGAACATTTGATGCCTTCAATGCAATATCAGTCAACCTGTGAACAGCCATGCCTGGCGCAACCTCTAACCACAAACAAGCGTCTCCCGGAACAGGCAAGAAACCTTGCGAAGCTGTTCCCATATAAGAGGCAATCTGTGGCTGAAGTGAATTTATATTTATATAGGTTCTAAGTTTAATCATAAAATTTAGTACTTATCTATTTGAGCCAAGAGTTCACGCAAAGCTTGAGTGCGGTTACTTAGTCTAATTTTTAAAACGGGTGACAATTCAGCCACAGTCGCTCGTTCACGAAAAAGGTAAAAAACTGAATCATAACCGTAACCTTCTTGACCTCGAGGTTCGGCAAGAATATAACCCGCCCAATCTGCACTCACACAAATAGGCAGTGGATCAGAAGCATGCCTGACATACGCCATCGTACAAACATACTTAGCATGGCGATGTCCTTCAGGAATATCTTGCATAACCTTTAAAAGCTTTTGAACATTGGCCTGATCACTTGCATTATCGCCAGCAAATCTCGCCGAAAATAATCCTGGGGCACCATTTAGTGCTTCAACAAATAATCCAGAATCATCGCCTATGGCTGGCAATCCGGTTTTTTCTGCCGCATACCTTGCTTTTAATATCGCGTTTTCAATGCAGCTATGACCCGTTTCTTCCACTTGATCTAAAAAAAACTCGGACTGCGAATAAACCTGATAACCCTTCATAATTTCTTGCATTTCTGCAAGTTTACCTCGGTTATTGGAAGCTAAAACAACCGACTTTCCTTTCTTCAAACCATTACGTAGATTACTAGGTGAGTACATCGCCACAAATCCCAAATTACTCAGGCATCACAGATGAATGATGGTGAACAATTTTCCAACCATTATCTCTAAATTCGTATACAAAAGTGTAACGCGCCGGGACTTCTTTCGTTCCAGTCATATCCGTTAAACGAAACGAATAGATACCTGCATCAGTTATTTTATTGCAGCCCTTTTTAACATTACGCTGAACAATTGTTCCAACTGGACTCTTCTCTAAAAAGTGTGCGAAATAATCTTCAATTTCGGCCAAGTTAGTTCTAGCTAGGTTCGAAACCGTAGGTAATAACACAGCATCTTCCGCATAAAGTGCGGCTACCGCCTTGGGATTACGGGTTTTTAATGCCGCATTCCACTTGTCAAACAAGTCTGCTGCTAGCTTTTCATCTACTGGCGCACAAAAACTGTTCTCATTCGCTGTCAATGTATCAATCGGGCGCTTTGAAACCCCTGTAACCGTTTGCGATGGCGTTCTTAATGAGTTACTAAGACTTACTTTTGCCTTGTTTTGACTTTCAATACCAAGGGTTCCGGTAATATAAACCGTGTTTTTTTTCATTGTAGATTCCTCAATAAGTCTTAAAAGACTTGTTACCACTAATCAATATACTTTTATAAAAATGGGTACTATCCATTATTCGTCTGAAAATATTCAGCACCCTTTTCAAGCAGAAACTCTAAAAACTCTGTCGATAAAATTGACAAAGATTTACCGGTTGGATAAACAATATTAAGCTCTTTAGCCAAAGGAAAGCCTTCTACATCCAGAATTGCCAGTGGCCCCTCTACACCCTCTAGGTACAGTGAATGTTTGGGTACCACGGAAATACCTAATCCGCCAAATACAGCGTGCTTAATAGTTTCAGTGCCTTCCAATGTTAATCTTTCGTTAATTTCCAGCCCTTGCTCATGAAACCTCTCTTCTACAGCCGAGCGAATTCCAGAACCAACCTCACGCATTAAAACAGGCTCGTCAGCTATACGTTTTAGCGAAATATTTTTTTGTCCGACTAGCGGATGATCTCGATGAGCAATAAAAACTAGTGGATTAGGTGCGAAGGGTATAACCACCGCATCAAGAGAACTTGGTGGTTTTTGCCCCATAATATATAAGTCATCCAAGTTTTCTTCTATACGGCTTAAAATCGTTTCACGATTACAAACGGTAAAAGAAAGTTCAATATCTGGATAGTTTTTTGAAAATTCACCTAATGCCAAAGGCAAAAAATATTTTGCTGTGGTGACAACTGCTACCCTCAGCCTACCTTTTCTCATTCCTTTGAAATCGTTTAACTTCATTTCTAGGTTCGACAGAACATCTATTACTTGTCGGCATGAGTATGCAACCTCTTCGCCCACATCCGTTAGATAAATATTTCGACCTATTTGCTCATAAAGAGGTACATCCAAACTTTCTTGAAAGCTTTTTATCTGTGTAGATACTGTCGGCTGAGTTAAATGCAATGCTTCAGCCGCTTTAGTAAAACTACTGTAGCGTGCAACCGCCTCAAACACCTGTATCTGACGTAAAGTCAGATATCGTATTAGATGGTGGCTCGCACCAAACTCTTGTGTTTTGTTGCTCAAATTTCAACCTTAAGAAGTTATGTGCATTTGCCCGGGGTCATCACTTCAGCATTTAAGCTGAAAATAAAGTGATGATAGCCTTTTTTTATTTCCTTCATGAGCTCTTCACTCACCTGCTGAAACTGTTCTTCGCTAACCATAACCATAAACAAAACATTACTATCTGCATCAAAGTGGCCTGACTGAACACCTGAGTCACCTTCACCTGAAACATTAAAGAACGTAAAGCCTGTAATCCCAATTTTTTTAAAAACTTTCTTGATTCTATCTTCTAGTGTATTTGAAGTAATAATCTGTATTAGTTTTTGGCTACAAGACATATTGACTGCTCCCTTAACTAACCAATATACCAATTGGCAATGGAATAAAACAAAGGAATACCAACTAACACGTTAAATGGGAAGGTCACCCCAAGCGCCAGTGTTAAATAGTATGATGGATTCGCCTCAGGCACGCCCATTCTCATCGCAGGAGGCACGGCAATATAGGAGGCACTTGCGGCTAATATAGCAACTAATAACGTACCACCGACGCTAAAATCTAACAACGTAGCGCCCACAAATATACCAATCAAGCCGCCAATAACCGGCATTATGATACCAAAAGCCACTAAAGTAACACCTACTTTTTTAAAGGACTTCATACGGCGTGCAGCTTCCATACCTAGGTCTAACAAGAACAAGCACAAGACTCCCATAAAAATCTCATGAGAGAATGGGTAAACCTTCTGCATAGCCTCAGGACTTGCAACGGCTCCAATCACCATCGCCCCTAGCAATAAAACTACGCTGCCATTTGTTAAAGCCTCATGCAACAAAGACTTCCAAGGCACATCATCATTTCCTTGTCCGCCATCTTCTACTTGTTGAATTTTACGGCGCGCCATTGCAGCCAGCAATAAACCAATGATAATAGCCGGGGTTTCCATCACCACCATCATAATAATTGGGTAGGTCTCATGATAAATACCCGAAGCTTCTAAAAAAGCAACAGCGGTTAGAAATGTGCCGGCGCTAACCGAACCATAATGAGCCGTAATGGCAGCAGCATTCATACGATCGATTCGATCTCGAAAACGCAATATCATGTAACCAATAATGGGCGTCAAAAAACCTAGTACGATAGCCCAGAAAATTGATTTTATAGCTAAACCTAGCTCCGCATTTGCAAGCTCCGCACCACCTTTTAACCCAATCGCAATCAATAAATAAAGTGATAACCCTTTTGACAACCCATCTGGGAACTTTAAATCTGATTTAATGGCTTTTGCAAACACCCCCAAAGCAAAAAACAAAATTGCTGGAATAAGAATGGCATCTAAACCCATGTTTAAACTCCTATCAAATAATACTTATCGAAACTTAGTTCATATTAAAGCAATTTTTTTTCATTGAATAATTGATAATGAAACTAGGTTCCATTGATTCAAGCCTATAGGTTGTGTTTTTATTTCATTAATTCAAACCATCTTCTTCTTTGAATTTGTTGAAGTAGGTTCTTACGATTGTATTGGCAGACATATTTTCAATTTTCGTAAAAATCACATAGCTTATGACGGCATGAATGGCTAAAGCAATTAACAATCCTTCAAAAATCCCTACCTGATAAACCAATAAACCGCACACTGTTGCCAGTAATAAGGCATATGGACCATGCTTGACAACATGCAAAAGCCCCAAAATCATTTTTAGGCCGACAAATACCATAATTATTCCCAGAGCAAACTTAGGCAAATATTCAAGATATTCGATATTAATCACAAAGAAAGTAATCAATATGCCAATAATCAATACAGAAAATTTGGTGAATGCACCAGCAAGTTTGTTCGTTGAACTTTTCGCAAGGCCATCAAGATTCGTCATGCCACCGAAAAAACTCGACCCCATATTTGAGACCCAAATAGATAACAAACTATTATTGCTGTTACATTTGCGTTTCAGGGGGTCAATTTTCTCGATAGCGGCATTACTCATGACCTGTTCTATGACATCAATCACAGACAACATGACGGCAAAACCTATGGCATAAAACCAAAGCGACCAATTATCAAATTCAGGTATAGGCAGAGCCAAGCTCAGCTCTGCATCCTCGACCTTAAGCATCGAAACTGGTAATAACATCGACGCTAAAATACCAAAAATTATTAAGGCAAAGTAGGGCAGAGCTGGCTTAGTATCTTTGTAGTGTCTAAACAACACAAAAAACAACATGGCACCAATGATTGATAGAAAAATAACCGTCACACGATCGGATGTTAAAAAATCACTGGCAGAATCAACAGTAACGGGTAACTCATAAGTAAACACGATAAAAGCAAGTACGATTTTCAAACCTATGCCTGCTAGCAGTCCTTCAACTAAATAAGTAGGCACAGCCATTAAAATATAGCGCTGCCAATTGTATTTCCAGATAATGGCTTGAAAAGTTGCTGTTAAAAATATGATAAAAGCCATATTTTGAATACCAAAAGTGGCTACACCCATTGCTAAGATCGGGGCCAGTCCTGCGGCTATGCCGGGCGCACCTATGAAATTACCAGGCTTGAACCAGGCAAACATCCAGCCGATAAATGAAGCAAATGCAACCGTTGCTAAACCAACTTGAATTGGATAATTAGACATAAGCGCAATGCCAATCGACAATGGAATTGCCATTGCAGCAGTAATAATGCCTGCCTGAACATCACGTACTAAATACTGTTTCTGAAATGCTGCACAACTATCATTCGTACATGCTTTATCTTGTTCAGAGATGTGTTGTTGTGTTTCTTTCGTTGTCATAGTTAACAATACCACTTCATTTATGCATAAACTTTCATTCTGTAATAACTCACAACTGATGTTGGAGTGTCGCTACCAGGCTCGATCATTTAAGCTTTTGGCTGTTTATGATTGTGGTTTAAGCATAACCCCTAAAGGTTTGCAAATAACTGCTTGTAGAGATAAGGGATGATTGGTGCCTCTACAAATCAGTCCGGTCACTTTTAATGATAATTGACATACATTCGTATGTTTATTTGAGCGACAAAACAATAAGCCGCTTCAAAAAAAAGGGCTGGTCATAACCAGCCCTTTGGAATTAGGTTGCTGATAGACAAAATCTATCAGCAATTCTAAGCAAGTAAGGTTAATCAGATTGCGCTAAGTTTAATATTTTTTCAGCAACATCACGTTCTTTGTCAGACAGTGTGTCTTGTTGAGCATAAATAATTAAGCTTGCATAATCACGACCAAAGCTAATGTTGGGATGAACTCCCATATCTTCGGTTAACTGCGCAACTTCATCTAAAAAGTCACGCAATGTTTCATAACCATCAAAAACAAACTTAGCTTCTAAACTTGAGGCGTTTTTACTTTCCTTCCAGTTTAGACTCATGCAAAACCTCCTTTCATGGGATGGGGTGCATGAGCTTTAGCAATATAATCGGCTGACCATTGACGAATACGGTGGAGTTGACTCACCTCTTCTTCATATAATCGTCCGAACAATTCAGCGTCACCAGTTGAACCAATATTTGAACTTAACTTATAAGCCTGTTCGTACAAATTAATTAACTGCATTTCATTTAATTCACAAATTGATAAAGCCTCAATAATATTAAAAGAGGGCTTAGACGGCGTTAATACAGTACCCGAAGGTAAGGCGCCGTGATCCACCATGCGTTCAGTTAATTCTGATGCATGACGAAATTCTTCATTTGCAAGTTGCACGAATTCTTCAGCAAACTGATTTTCCATACGACTCTGGCATAAAGCAGCGTGAGACAAATATTGTTGGGCAGCACTAAACTCTAGACTCATGGCTCGACCTAGAAAACCCAGTACTTGAGGATTCATAGAAGCTGAACCAGCAAGTTCGCGTCTAGTATATTGACCTACACCTGCCATAACACTATTTCTAGTTGCTCTTTGATAAGTCATAACCACTCCTTAAGCATGAAAGTTTAATAACTCTCATGCCTACTGCAATATTTACAGACGAGAAGCTGGGTTAACACCTGCCACAAGAACAGGTTCAACTTCTTTATGTGGACGTGCAATGATGTGTGCCGCAACAAGCCCATCACCAACACGCTCACAAGCATCCGCACCAGCACGAACTGCAGCGTTTACCGCACCAGTTTCGCCACGAACCATAACAGTAACGTAACCACCACCAACGAAGTCACGAGAAACCAAACGAACTTCAGCGGCTTTTGTCATAGCATCCGCAGCTTCAATAGCTGGAACTAAACCACGAGTTTCGATCATACCTAGTGCAATACCATATTCATTGCTCATTCTAAAATCTCCATAATGAATTTAAACGCTGTTGTGAGTTCGTAACAGAGTTAAAGTTCAGATGATTCTTTGAAGTTAACCTTGGATCAAGTTACCGTTCAAAATTGGATCAACTTCTTTGTGAGGACGTGCAATGATGTGAGCAGCAACAAGACCGTCACCAACACGTTCACAAGCGTCCGCACCAGCACGAACTGCAGCGTTTACCGCACCAGTTTCGCCACGAACCATAACAGTAACGTAACCACCACCAACAAAGTCACGAGAAACCAAACGAACTTCAGCAGCTTTTGTCATAGCATCCGCAGCTTCAATAGCTGGAACTAAACCACGAGTTTCGATCATACCCAATGCGATACCATATTCAGTAGACATATCATTCTCCTAATAAAAAAATTAAATTTAACAAATTACATAAAAAGTGAGTTCGTAACTGTTAAAAATACTTTTAAATCTTCCATGGCTATGGCCGATTTAAATCCTTACACTCTAAATGAGATACGAATACCTCATCTTGAAAACAAACAACTCAAGACTCTTGCTCTGCCCAGTTGTCAATAATGCCACTGATTGTAAGATCCGTTAAATAACGATCATCACCAGCTGCGGTTCTTGCCGCAGAGTTAGCAATTGTAAATACCCAATCACCAATCTTGCATCCGATAGGATCAAGTGCAACGGCAACCCCGCCCGAAACACTCAACAAAACTTTTACAGGTAAATGACCCATGCCATCTAATCGACTCGTCAAAATTAGTCGATGTGTTACCTGATGTATCTCCACTAGTCAGACTCCCATTTATCGATAATACCGACAATGGTCAAATCACTTGGGTAGGCCTTTGTACCCGTTGCATCACGAGCAGCAGAACTACCAACACATAACACCCAGTCACCAGGTTTGCACCCAACTGGATCAACCGCGACTTGAGGACTGCCTTCCGGCTTATCTCTAACGATCAATAGCGGCTTGTGATCCATCGTTGCAATACGATTTGTAGATACAATCGCTTTATCAACCAGCATAATCTTCATAGTGTGTTAAAACCTAATTTACAACTTCATAATATGTGCATTATTTTAATAAGCGCACTGCATAATCCTGTGCAACAAGCTGCAGCGTTAACACCTCAATTAATAATTGAATATTAACCACAGGTGTAAACGGTAATACATACATCGCATCTAAAATATATTTCTGATGAGCCGAAGCAACTAAATCAAGAGCCAGCCCATCAGTTAAAGCATATAAACTCGACAAATCGATAACGTGCTTTGCCGTGCCATCCGTAATACCTAACCACACCACCTTGTTGTTCCGCAAACCCAACACTAATTCAACAACCTTTTTTAAAGGTTCATCAGCTAAATCTTCATTTAACTCAGCTTTCATTTGTGCCGAAATGCCATGGCTACGTTTGTACTCATATTCTGTTAAGTCACTTAACGTAATTATCACCTGGTCACCATTTGCATGAGCCAATAGTGCACCATCTTCAGCCTGATCAAGCCTGGGCTTTATACTCAGCGACTGTGTCAGCAACATAAAATCATTTATCAATGAATTAACATGTTCAGAATGAGTAGCATTCAACCACTCCCAACCTACAACATGATCCAATGATTTTTCTGATCTTAAATTACGTAATAAACTTTTTATTGGAATCACTAGCCAATATAGCGTCAAAACCAACCTGCCAATCCGATACTTATCCTTTCGCTTTAGTTTTTCTTTATCAAACACTTGATAAGGTAAACAAAACCCAAGTTTTTCTCGAATATTTTGCTGTGCAATTACAGTAAAAAATTCATTATTTTTTGCTTTTTCTACATCCTTGAGAACGCTTTTTATCACATATAGTTCATTTCTATTTGCGACCTTTTTTAGCCAATAGCCCGCTGAAATGAATTGGTTAATATACCGGGTGTTAATTATTTCTAACTTTCCACCCGGTATAAAAGCATGCGATTTTAACCTTGAATTTTTAACCAGTTTATTGGCTAAATCGGTTTTCGTTATCACCTTACCAGAAGGAGCACGTATAACCTTTTTCGAGGGTAAAGAAACTTTCATTTTCTTTAAGCGCGCGCTCCACCCGATACAGTTATGCTCGCACCACTAGTTGTGTTGCCAGAAGAACCTGTAATTGGGCTTAAATCAGCAACCTGCGGATTAGTCACTGGTCTAAAATCATGTGCGCCCATTGATTGACGTGTTTCCACACCACGCATTGAGACATTACGAGATTGAGACCACTTACCTTCCGTTCCAGAAACTTTACCATCACGACGCCAAGAATCACCGGTAATTGAAAAACCAGAATCGGCCCCATCACCTGTTATTCTTGAAGCAACCGCTTTGTCAGCTTCATTGTGTTGCTCTGAACCAATCATAATTGGTGTCGGCTGAACCATAGGCGCAGAGTAAGCATTAACACCATTAAACATAGTTGGTGCCTGAGCCATCATAGGTTGAGGCGCAGCCATAATCATCGTTGGATAATCTGACTCACCTGCCATAGACGGCATACTAGACTGACACATAGCAGATGTATGATCTACACCTTGATATGGAGTGCCACTCACAGAGCTACAAACGCCTTTTTGAGCACCAGTTAGACCTAAAGGTCCTGGCTGACCGCCCGTTGTAGGCTTAGACCGGGGTGTAAACTTATTCGCGTCTGGTTTCAGACTCGAAGGTTCAACACCACAAGACTCAACAGCATCAAAACTTAAATATGAGGAGCCTGTTACACTTTTACACATACCTGCAGCCGCACCGGTGATTTTTCCGCCTAAACCAGCGCGATCTCCAGTGATTTTCTGACCTGCAAAGGTCTGTGATTGAATGGATTTTGTAGGACTTGGTTGCAACTCGTCATCACAACGCTCTTTACGAACTTCTTGTGATTGATACTGTCCACCAGTTACATTCTTACAAAAGCCAGACTCATCGCCTGTAACAGGCTTATAAAAATTTACGTTTGTACCTGATACCGCTGCGCCGCCACCTGTATGAGAAACTTCATGTTTATCAGACTGCGACATGATGCTACCGCGTGCTTGACGTGTTGGCTCTTTACCCATAGGTGCGGAACTTGACACATACTGACTACCAGTTACAGCACGCTGTGAACCAGCTTCTAAACCTGTCATATCTTGACGAGTATTCAAACTAGGACCAGAAACAACTTGGTTTCTAACAGTCTTAGATTGACTCACCTTTGAAGGTCCCGCTGCAGGCTTAGTACCACAGAATACTTCACCTTGATCTGCAGGCAAATATTCGGTACCTGTAACGCTACGACACTGCCCAGGCTCTGTTCCAGTTACTGATTTTGAAATACCAACTTCAGTACCACTGACACTACGCCCTGAAGCCGTTTTAGTCATGGCCACTTTTCTTGGATTCGGTTCCGGTTTAAAACTACACTTAGCCTGATACTCATCAGGACCTGTATATTCTGTTCCAGAAATAACACGACATGAGCCAGCTTCAGAGCCTGTCATTTTTTGTGTATTTGCTAAAACTGTTCCACTTACTTCTTGGTCATAAGACGTAATAGCAAGCCCTACCTTACTAGGTGAGCTGCTGTCAGACTTTTTTGACGTACGACCTGATGGACGCGCAGAAGAAGTAGACTTAACCTTTCCATGGGCAGAACGTTGTTCACGAACCTGACGTGCAATTTCACGACAACTTGCACCTGAATCAGCCGAAGCTCCAATGCATGTTAACGCACTGTTCTGGCTCATTTTGGCTTGCAATTTTGCCTTGCCTTCACATGCTGCTTTTCTATAAGCTTTTGCAACTAAACGACCTTTTGGTTGAGTAGTAGCATTAGGCTTAACAGCATTAACTTTTGCACGGCCTTTTCCAGTATTTGCAGGGGCAACATAACTGCGTTCAGACGCAGAAGAAGTTTCAACGGGTGACGTATCAACCACAGCTTCGACAGACTTTCTAGGACGTCTAGTAGGCTGAGAACCACCACGCGAAATATTACCTTTAACCTGTTGCTTTCGACGCTCAATCGATGCCTTTCTCCCAGCAGACAAAACTGGCTGCTGAGGAACGATATCTCTTGATCTAGTGCGACTAGACGGAGTAGGCACTGGCTCACTCCGCTCAGGCGCCGAACTCTTTACAGGTGCAGAGGTACTCTGAGCAAGTGCAGCGTAATCAATCTGCGCGCCCTTACCCTTTGTTAATGCTTGTCGTCTCGCACGAGATAACGCACGACCCGACAAGGCTTGAGTATTATCACTCATGCATAGCCTCCTAAGAGTTGGCCTTTCTAATTACAGACCACGTGGACGGTAAACAACAAACTCGTGACCTTTGCACTGAGCATAGTTGTCATAGCCAACCATACGGATCAAATGATCAGGATAAGCACGTTTACACTCTTCAAGCTCAGCTAGAACTTGATCAGGGTTGCGCATACCGAAGAAAGGCAACTTCCACATACCCCAATAGTTTTGACTACCATTCTCAGGTGTGTCATGTTCTAGACCAACTGTCCAGCCTTGGTTAATGATATAAACGATTTGATCGTAAATTTCGTCTTGAGTTAAAGGTGGCAAGAACGAAAAAGTTTCATAGGTGCGCGAAGTGCGGAAATCACCTGAAGCCATTACTGACATAGAATTCTCCTTAATCTAATTTAATTGGTCAAAATTAAGCATCAAGCTTATCGACAGTGTCGAATTCGAACTTAATTTCTTTCCAAGTTTCTAGTGCAACCGCTAGCTCTGGGCTATGACGAGCTGCTTCACGAAGAATGTCTCCACCTTCACGCTCAAGCTCACGACCTTCGTTACGTGCTTTAACACAAGCTTCCAAGGCAACACGGTTAGCTGCAGCACCCGCTGCGTTACCACCTGGGTGACCTTGTGTACCACCACCAAACTGAAGAACAGAGTCATCACCAAAGATGTTTACCAACGCTGGCATGTGCCATACGTGAATACCACCAGAAGCAACAGCGAATACGCCAGGCATTGAAGCCCAATCCTGATCAAAGAAGATACCGCGTGAACGATCTTCTGGAACAAATGCTTCACGCAATTGATCTACGAAACCTAAAGTAGAAGCGCGATCACCTTCCAACTTACCTACAACTGTACCAGTATGCAAGTGGTCACCACCTGACAAACGTAAGCACTTAGCTAGTACGCGGAAATGGATACCGTGGTTAGGGTTACGATCAATAACAGCGTGCATTGCACGGTGAATATGTAACAACATACCGTTTTTACGACACCAGTTAGCCAAAGACGTGTTAGCTGAGAAACCACCAGTCAAGAAGTCATGCATAACGATACGCACGCCCAACTCTTTCGCGTACTCAGCACGCTCCATCATGTCTTCACAAGTAGCCGCTGTAACGTTTAGGTAATGCCCTTTAACTTCACCTGTTTCTGCTTCTGCTTTATTGATCGCATCAGCAACAAATGAGAAACGGTCTCTCCAACGCTGGAAAGGCTGCGAGTTGATGTTTTCGTCATCTTTGGTTAAATCCAAACCACCACGTAAACACTCATAAACTGCACGACCGTAGTTTTTAGCTGACAAACCAAGCTTAGGCTTGATAGTACAACCCAACATAGGACGACCATATTTGTTTAATTTGTCACGCTCAACCTGGATACCAGAGGGTGGGCCACCACAAGTTTTGATGTAAGCAACTGGGAAACGGATATCTTCAAGACGTAAAGAACGTACTGCTTTAAAGCCGAATACGTTACCAACCAAAGAAGTCAATACGTTAACAACAGAACCTTCTTCGAAAAGATCTAGTGGGTAAGCGATGAATGCATAGAACGCATCTTTGTTACCAGGCACTTCTTCGATTCTGTAACAACGACCCTTGTAGAACTCCATATCAGTCAAAAGGTCAGTCCAAACCGTAGTCCAGGTACCTGTTGATGATTCTGCTGCAACAGCTGCTGCCGCTTCTTCACGAGGAACACCCGCCTGTGGAATTACCTTAAAACAGGCCAATAGATCCGTGTCTAGCGGAGTATAGTCTGGTGTCCAATAGGTCAGCTTATAATCCTGTACACCAGCATTAAATGATTGATTTGCCATACTTAAATTACCTCTAATTTAAAAGGTTGTTACGAACTCACTATATATATTAACCAAACCAACCCATACTGACCAATTGGAATAATCGATACATCCCATTAAATTTAATCTATGGGTAATGGTTTGAATAAGATCAGACCAAAATACCAAAATATTGTTTATTAAACAAGCACTTTCAAAGTTTCGCTTTAATAACCTTCTGTTTAACTCAACCTTTCATCCTGGTCATTTCCAAGTTACAATATCTCAACCAGATAAACCTGATTATTAATGTTTTTTTACACCTTATAATAGGGAGAAACCTATGAGCTTTACTCTACCTGATCTTGGTTATGACTATAATGCATTAGAAGTGGCCGTGGATGCCCAGACTATGGAAATTCACCACACTAAACATCACCAAACCTACATCACCAACTTAAACAACGCGATTGCTGGCACAGATAATGAAGGCAAAGAATTAATTGATTTGGTTAAGAATGCTGGATCAATCTCACCCGCGATTCGTAACAACGGTGGCGGTCACTGGAACCATAGCTTTTTCTGGAACCTAATGACACCTGATAGCATGGGCGCACCCGAAGGTGAGCTTTCAGATCAAATCAAATCAACTTTTGGCGATTTTGATACTTTCAAAACCCAATTCACCCAAGCCGGTTTAACTCGTTTTGGCTCTGGCTGGGCATGGTTGATTGTTAATGGTGAAGGTAAATTGCAAATTACTTCTACTCCTAACCAAGACAACCCTTTAATGGATATTGCTGAAGTCAAAGGAACGCCAATCTTGGGCTTAGACGTTTGGGAACATGCCTATTACTTGCGTTACCAGAACCGTCGTCCTGACTACATCAACGCATGGTGGGACGTGGTTAACTGGAACAAGGTCTCTGAACTTTATCAGCTAAACAAGTAATCACGGTTTAACTACCAGGCCTGGTGCTTCTACCATGCCTGGTAGTTCAATGTTTACAATAACTATCCCTTCCAACTTTCAATTCAACTCAATTTATCCATTTAACTTATCGCCTTATTTCAAAACCTTGTATGTTTTGCTGTGCTAGCATGTTGGCTTTCTAACTTTAAAGGAATAGTCCATGTCGAGCCGTGTTTACTGTA
>NZ_DATCSL010000053.1:0-3989 GCF_036568485.1 Thiomicrospira sp. | reverse complement strand
AAAGATTATTATCAAATTTTAGGCGTAGAACGCGGCGCAAGCGAAGCGGATATTAAAAAAGCCTATCGCAAATTGGCCGGTAAATATCACCCGGATAAGCCTACTGGTGACGAAGCCAAGTTTAAAGACCTAAGCGAAGCTTATGAGGTGTTAGGCGATAAAGAAAAACGTGCGATGTATGATCAATTTGGTTCGAACTACCAAAACGGTCAACATTTTGAACCGCCACCCGGGTTTGAAGGTATGTTTGGTGGAGGTCAAACGGGTGGTTTTAGCGACTTTTTTGAATCTCTATTCCGAGGACAAGGCGGTTTTGGCGGTGGTGGCTTTGGCGGCGGATTTGGTGGGCAGCGTTACCAGCAAAAAGGCGATGACCAAGTGGTTAAAATTTTAGTGAGTCTAGAGGATGCGGTAAACGGAAATGAACGCACCTTAAACTTACAAGTGCCACAAGCGGATGCGCGAGGCCAAGTGGTGACACGTCAGAAACAAATCAAAGTTAAAATTCCGGCGGGTATCAAACAAGGTCAACGCATTCGTTTGTCTGGACAGGGCGCGGCTGGATTTGGTGGTGGGCCGAACGGTGACTTGTATTTGGAAATTGATTTGCAATCGCACCCGCTTTATAAAGTCAAAGAAGATGATGTGCTACTGGATTTACCCCTCACTCCTTGGGAAGCGGCTTTGGGTACAAAAGTGACGGTGCCGACGCTAAAAGGCAAGGTGAACTTGTCGATTCCGGCCGGCACTCAGTCGGGTAGCAAGTTGCGTATTAAAGGGCGTGGTTTAGGCAAAACACCAGGCGATCAATACGTGGTGGTGCAAATTCACACCCCAGCGGCGCAAACCGAAGAAGCTAAAGCTTTCTATCAACAAATGGCCGAAAAAATGCCGTTTAACCCAAGAACGCATTTTTAAGTTATAAGGCTCTTCATCTCAAGCAACCACCAAGCCGGGTGGTGGTTGCTTGTGTGGGACGTTACGTTTTGTCGTGGTTAAATTCATTTTTCCACGGCTGGATGAGCCAAAAAAAAGCTATTAAAATTACAATGCTGACCAAAATTGCAACCGCTTCCATCATGGCAATTCCTCCATTTCTTTAATAATTGTTTTAGCTTCAATATCGAGTTTTTTTAACTTTAATATCAAACCAATAATAAGTACACCAATTATCAATAACAACCATAAAACAAGTATCGGCTTTTCACCCGACAACACGGCATAAATCAAAATAGCGCCACCAGTTAATAGAGCCAGTAAAGCAGCAAAGTAACGATCTTGAAATGTTTTTTCAATAATTAAACTCATAAACTAAACGATCCATTTTACTCATTCGTCGTTCACCTACATTAATAATTTAATTTTTTGCATCATAGCACAAAACAACTCCCCACGTTTGAAGCCGGGCTTTGTTTAGAAAAGTATAAAGGGGGACGCTAACCTTAGTTTTACCGAACTCAGTTCCTTTGTACAGCATAGAAATACAGGGTGAATGACCAGGCCTGGTGGTTGATCTTAATATGAGGTTTTATCCGGTAACTTTCTAATAAATCGGTAGGAGAGTCTGGGCTTCATTCATTATGACAGGGTGTTTTTTGTCTCAGACCTCGTGCTTTCAGTTGGGCATAAAAAACCCGCCGAAGCGGGTTTGGAATTATATAAATTTGTCAAAACAGGCCTTGATTAGAACTTGTGTTCTATACCAAAAGAGACGACTTCAGTTTGTTTTTGGTCGTCGTTGCCTTCTGCGAGCGAGGCGTATTCAATATAGGTGCGTGTTTTCTTGCCAAGTGAGAAATCCAGTCCAAGCGCGTAGTTGGTTACGCTGTCCTCCTGAGTGTTGGTGCCCACTTCATCGTAGTTTACTATTGCGGCCTTAGCGCGTGGTGTCATTTGACCCATGCGATAGGCAATGCCAAATGTGACAGATTGACCTACATCTGCTTGTGCGTTGTAAAGAAGCGAGGTTGTCAAACCAACTTGATTGTATTGAAGCACCGCTCGGCTGACATCCCCACGTTTTTCATTTGGGTCGAAAGGAGGAGTCGTTTGTTCTGAAGTTTTACCAGTCGCGGTATAAGCGGCGGCGGCATAAAAGCCTGATCGCTTAGAACCATAGGACAAGGAAAACGAGCTCGCGTTAGATAAGGATTGTTCTTTTCTTGTGGTGGTGGATTCGGCGGCGGCTAAGTTTTCTTGTCCGGACAAGGCCAACGCAAATGACACGCCGTAAAAACGGGGTGAATAATAAGCAAAGGTTTCATCAAAACGATCTTCACCGGCTAAACCGCCATTAAAGGTTTCTGAGTAGTTACCGGCATAAGCGGATTTTTCAAATCCGTCGGTAGGCGCAATCATGCGTAACGGTGTGTCCATGCGACCTAAAATAACGCTACCGAAGCCACCGGCTAAGCCAAAAAAGGTGTTTCTAGCTTCGCCAATTAAATCCGAGTCATCGGTGGGGTTGGCTAGGTTGAACTCGACCTCGAGTTGGTAGATCGCACGTAATGCATCACCTAAATCTTCCGATCCTTTAATGCCGAAGTGCGAATAGCGATTTACGATATCCATATTGGAGGTGTCGCTGTTGTCGACGCTTTCGATGGCGGCGTTGAACTCGCCATACAATTCGGGCATGGCCGCCAATACACTGGTTGAGCTGATGCTCGAAAGCAGGGTTAACGCAATAACATTCTTTTTCATCTTAGTGAATCCCATGGTTTAACTATTATTTAGCTTGTACTTGAAAATAGGCTGAAATAGATTTAATAATCGAAATTATACAGAGGGAAGGAGGGGGTTTGTATTTAAATGCTACTTTGTGTGAAGAAACAAAAAAGGGGCTAAAAGCCCCTTTTTTATAAGATTAACTATCTAAATTTATTAGAAGTCGATTCTTAAACCAGCTGTGATAGCGGTGTAATCACCTTTCCCATCAGCTTGATCAGAGTTGCGGTAACCACCGAAAACACGTGTTTTCTTAGATAGTTTGTGGATCGCACCTACAGCCATATAGTCTGTATCTCTAGCATCAGCATCATCATCTGTCTGACCCAACTGAGCAACTAAAGTAGTTGCGCCCATTTTTAACTGATAGCCTAAGAAAGCTACAGTTGAGGCGTCATCATTAGGTCTTGGGCTCGCAGTAGTGCCTTCATTTGTAATCATTTCATACTGAGCAGAGAAAGTATGGTTGCCCATTTTGTATTGACCACCTACTTTATTAGCTGTGTATTTTAGATCGTTGTCAGCTTTAGCAGCTGCAGGTGTTGTGCCAGTACCTTCACCACTTGTATCCACATCCATGGCAGTCGAAACGAATGCTTCATAGTTACCATCTTTATAGGTTACTGAGGCTGAAAGGTCACCACTGTTACCTGTGTCAGTATCACCGTTACCGCCATCTACGCCATAAGCTACCCAAACGTTTACTTTGCCGAAGTCGTTTTTGTAAGCAACAGAGTTGTCCCAGAAGCTATTGTGGCCAAACGCGCCACCTGACATACCACCACTATTACGTGCTTCTAAGTAAGTACATGCAAATGGATCATACTTAACACCACCAGTGTATTTGTAAGGTACTTTAAGACGACCGGCTTCAAATGTACCAAAACCACCTTTTAAACCAACCATACCAATACGTGCTCCATCAGCGATGTTGCCGTTAGGGGTGTCAATTTGCCATTCGAACTGATAAATAGCCTGTAGACCATTTCCTAAGTCTTCAGAACCTTTGATACCTAAACGACCACGTTTGTTATCCGCCATTTTAAGAGCTGATTCGTCAGCTGTAACTGCTTGACGCTGGCCTTTAAAGTTGTTGTCACCGTATCCACCATTGTCTACATTGGCGATTTCTACCTGCATTTGACCATAAACTGTTGGACCGTTTGCCATGGCTACTGGCGCGGCTACGGCTGAAGCGATTGCGATAGCTAGAATATTCTTTTTCATGCTGTCTTCCTAATTAGTTAGTATTGAGTTTTGTT
>NZ_DATCSL010000052.1:0-25669 GCF_036568485.1 Thiomicrospira sp. | reverse complement strand
GAGCGTCCTAGCCAGGTAAGTGACTACTACAGGCGAAAACAACAGAAAGAGCACTATGACAAACTACAGATGTCGCTGTTGTGAGGCCTGGCTATGATGCATCAGAAATTATTCCGGACACTAGTGCCAGGCCTGGTGCTTATATATTTATTCAAAACAGCCTAAGGATTAAGAAACGTTCGCTCTTTCCAAATCAATACCGTGTTTACGGATTAGATAATATAAATTTTCGCGCCTTAAACCCAAACGATCGGCCGCCATTTTCACATTAAAGTCGGCCTCATTTAGCACACGCTTGACCAACTGAGCTTCAAAATGGTCTTTAGTTACCTTTAGCCCATCCTCTTCTAACGTCGAGTTAAAATGGATCGCATAAGTGCCTTCATCTTGTAAGCTGCGCTCTGCATCAAAAAACATTAACGAACGCTCAATCGCATCCACTAGTTTTTCCATCGAAACCGGTTTTTCAAAGAAATCAAACGCACCTTGTCGAATAGCTTGCACGGCGGCTTCTTGTTTATCGCGTCCGGTTAATACAATAATTTTTACGGCCGGATGGCGTTCTAAAATTTCTCGCATAGTATCCAAACCGGCTTCCATCGAATCGGGTTTAGGCGGCAGCCCTAAGTCTTGAATCACACATCGAATATCGGCATGGCCTTCCAGCACCTCAAGAGCACTCGAACGATCTTCTGCGGTTAAAACGTCGTAGCCTTTTAAACTTAAGACTGAACTCAGCATCTTACTTAAAGCTAAGTCATCTTCTACAATCAATATTTGCGTCGGTTGCATATCCATTCACTCTCTTTTTAAAGCGGATTCCGAGCGGACCCGATCCAATTTTTCTCGATTATATCACCTGATAAAAATCAAGGGATTCATTCTGCAACAGACTCGCAAAAAATTGACTGTGCGTCTATAATCGAGCCAACCATGCTTCAAGGATTGATATGGATCTCGACGAACTCTTAAACTTTAGCGTTCAACAAAATGCTTCTGACTTGCACTTATCTGCTGGACTTGCGCCGATGTTGCGAACTCAAGGTGATGTGCGCCGCATTGATACACCGGCCTTAGACGCTGACAGTATCGAAAACTTAATCTATCGCATTATGACCGAGGCTCAACGTCAAGAGTTTGAACGCAACTTAGAAGCTGATTTTTCATTCGACTTATCTGATATCGCACGGTTTCGCGTCAACGTATTTAAACAAAGTCGTGGCATTGGCGCTGTGTTTCGCACGATTCCAAATCAAGTGCTCACTCTGGATCAACTAAATGCTCCAGACATTTTCAAAGAACTCGCTTTAATGCCACGTGGTTTGGTTTTAGTAACCGGACCCACCGGTTCTGGTAAATCCACCACACTTGCGGCAATGGTTAACTTTATTAACCGAAACCAATATGCCCACATATTAACGATAGAAGACCCAATCGAATTTGTTCATAAGCCCATGCGCTGTTTAATTAATCAGCGTGAAGTCCACCGCGATACGCTTAGCTTTAGTAATGCGTTACGTTCTGCCTTACGCGAAGACCCAGATGTTATTCTAGTGGGTGAGCTCCGCGATCTTGAAACCATCCGCCTAGCTTTAACCGCCGCTGAAACAGGGCATTTAGTGTTCGGTACCCTGCATACAAGCTCAGCAGCGAAAACGGTAGATCGTATTATTGACGTCTTCCCCGCTGAGGAAAAGCAAATGGTACGCTCCATGTTATCCGAATCTTTAAGAGGGGTAATATCACAAACCCTTCTTAAATCTTTAGACGGTAACCGTGTAGCCGCTTATGAAATCATGCTAGGCTCCTCCGCAATTCGTAATTTAATTCGCGAAGATAAAGTGCCTCAAATGTACTCGGTGATTCAAACCTCTCAGCAACTTGGTATGCAAACACTTGACCAAGATTTACAGAAGCTGGTTGCTAATCAAACCATCAGCCTTCAAGAAGCAAAACATAAGGCTGTTAACAAACATTTGTTTAACGAAACTTGATTCAGACGCTCTAGTCAAATAAGCAAAACACCAAAATAAACTTTTGCTGATTATTTCTAAACAACACAACATCTCAGAACAAGCTAAAATAATCCAAAACTTGTAGATTAAGGGACATTGATGAAATCATGTTATGTACGCACAATGATTGGGTGTTTATTCGGTTTTTCGTTCAGCCTTCCACTAATGGCGGCAACAAACAATGCCGAGACAATTGATCAGTTTTGCCAGGATTGGTCAAAAAAATTACGCACCGTTGAATACGAAGTCTGCAAGAGATTTGATCTCATCGCCAACCATCATAAAAGTGTCCATGGCCTCCCACTCCTGCATCGAGAATTCACACCTGTAGATGGTAAACGCCCTAAAGCTCGTGTGTTAGCTATTGGGGGCGTGCATGGTGATGAATATTCCGCGATCAGCATCAGTTATTTGTGGATGAAAACCATGCTCAACAACCCCCAAGATGTGGATCATCACTGGTTGTTTTTGCCTTTGGCTAATCCCGATGGTTTATTTGTGCAACCAGCGACTCGCCAAAACGCAAATGGCGTCGACTTAAATCGTAATTTTCCAACCAGTGACTGGGAAGAAAAAGCCGTACGTTTTTGGCACAGTTTTTATGCCGCCAATCCCAGACGCAATCCCGGCACAGGGCCAGCTAGTGAGCCTGAAACTCAATGGCAAGTTAACGTCATAAAAGCCTTTCAGCCAGATGCTATTATTTCGATCCATGCCCCTTACGGCTTGCTAGATTACGATGGCCCGGACTTTGTAAGACCCGATAAGGTAGGGCATTTAAGACTTCATCAATTAGGGACTTTTCCCGGCTCGCTTGGTCGTTATGCGGGGGAAGAACTAAACATTCCAGTTTTGACAATCGAACTGGACTCAGCTGGCCGTTTACCGAACGAAGAAGAAATAAAGCAAATTTGGCATGACATGGGGATTTGGATAGACGGCAAACTAAAACCGACCGAACTGGATTTTTAATAGCTAGCGCAGATTATCTTAGTTAACTTAATGCTTCAAACGAAAAAAGCCTAGATTGTGAACGCAACCTAGGCTTTTTACTAAAAAATACTGTTTTATGACAAACTGGTTTTAACCATGACCGGATCGGTGGTTTGCAATACTAATTGCCAACCACCATCATGACTGCGACGCCAATACTGATGCACTAAATGACCATCGTTTTCAACCGAAGGAAAAGTGGCATAATATAAGCCTTCTTCACTCGGGTAACGATATACACTGACTTTACCCCAATCAAATGGCTGGCCTTGATCCACTAGCCAGGCATTAATCTCTGTTAATACCGCTAGTTTTTCGGCCTCAAAAAATACCGACTCTACTTTTTCATCCAAAATCACAACCGGCGTAGCCAAACCAACGTTGTATTTTGCAACCAAACTACTCATCTCTTCATTGTTTAATACTACACAACCTTGACTAGACTGTGGCGGCCGGCTGAAAGTATTACTAGGCGTACCATGTAACCAAATACCATGTCCGGTTCGACCCAAAGATTGATCCCAGATATTTGGGTAGTTTAATGGCAATGCACCAACGCCAAATAAATCAGCTAAACGTTCACCTGGCACCCAGTCGGTAATATGGTAAACACCAATTGGCGTTTTGCGGTCGCCTTCACGTTGTTTGCCGCCCCCAGCGGTGCCCATCGAAATGTAATAATCGGTTAATAAGTCTAATTGTCCCTCATTATTTTGATACAAATACAAACGGCTTTTCGCTAAATTAACCACGATGACATGAGGCTGATAACCCACTTTTAATACTGAGTGAGCCAAGGTTACATTCGCTTGATTTTCATCACTATGTGCATGACGCCAACGCACTTCGGCTTCTTGTTTATATCGTCCGACCGTGCGGGGATTCGCTTGATGTATTTGATTGATCAAACCAAAGTTACCTGCGCGCATGGATAACAAATCCGCATGAATTAACTGTGCTAATCGATAATCTGGGTAGTTTTTTGTCAATGAATCCGACAATGCAATTGCCTCATCCAACTCAAGTTGCTGGATATTCTTTAAAGTCTCGATGAGCATTTTTTCGGCCATCGCAGATTCAGGCGAACCGGATGCGGCTAGTCCAGTCGTTGTCCAAGTTAAACAGATCGACACCAACATGACTTTCCACCAATCAGAACGAGCCATGCTATATGACTTAACGGATTTCATCAGTGACTACCTCTTGCACAATTTTCCACTGGTCTGCTGTTTTTTCTAAAAGTAACACCTTAACAACTTCATCTTGCACTATATTTGAACGATAACGTTGATTAAACGTAAATCTAACCAAATTTTCATTTAACGGCGTCATTTTTACATCTGAGATATACACTTCTATAAAACGCGGAGCCGTTAAACTGCGCTCGCGGGCATTTCGCCAAGCTTTAAGACTTTGGCTATTGGCCGGCACAAAATTATCGCTGTAAGCCGCCAAGTAATTCGTCACATTTTTATTTGACCAGGCCTGGCGCCAAGCCTCAACCGCAAATGTAACTTGTGGTTGGTCTGCAAACTCTGAATCAACCACTTTTACATCTGAGGCTTCCGTCAAAGCCAGCCAATCACCTTTTGGCTCAACCACATCCAAACGACTAAATACTTTCTTATAAGCTTTTTGCGCTTGGTAGGCATATAACTGATTAAGATTGCCCAGCGCTTTAGACACCTGTTTATTTGCATGCAAGCTTTGTTCCAAAACCGTTTGAGCTTGCTGGTAATCACCTTGGTGCATTAACAAAACGGCCAAATTGTTTCCCAACTCCAAGCTATTTGGAAATTGTGTGCGTAAACCCTGCCAGGTTTCCAGTGCGGCTTTTGAATCTTGTTGTTTCAAACTTAGCCAACCCTGCAAATAACCTCGCTGGAATTCGGAAAGCTTCGCTTCATTTAAAAGGGTTTCGGCTAACTCAAATTGTTCATTATCAATCGCATGTTGAATTTCTAAAGCTGGATCAACCGCACCTTTCGCCGTCTCAGAATCTAAGTTTGCAACAGCCAGAGATAAAACAGCCATTAATGCCAAACCAACTGGCCATTTTATCCATTCAGGTTGCACCACTTTTTTTAACACAAACGTATCCTTTTAAATTTTTGGCATAACTTTATCATTTTAACGTAAATCACCTATTCCCACCATACCTGCTTTAAGCCTTTTCAACTGATCTCTTAATTGCGCCGCTTCTTCAAAATTCAATGACTTAGCCGCGGCATACATAGACTTCTCTGTTTGCTTAATCATTTTGGCCAATTCAGCCGGACGCATGGTCGATAAATCCAGCTCAGCATAGTCACCTGTTGCCTCAGCAACCTTACCCTCACCCGGCTTTCTGGATGGTTTACTGGCATAAGGTGAATGCTCAAGAATATCCGCCACTTTTTTACGTAACGCGGTAGGCGTAATGCCATGTGCCGTATTAAAGTCCACTTGCTTTTGGCGCCGACGCTCAGATTCACCAATCGCCGCTTGCATCGAGCGCGTCATTTTATCCGCGTATAAAATTGCACGGCCATCTGGATTACGTGCGGCACGTCCCATCGTTTGAATTAAAGAGCGCTCTGAGCGTAAAAACCCTTCTTTATCGGCATCCAAAATGGCTACCAACGAAACTTCTGGTATATCCAGACCTTCTCGTAACAAGTTAATTCCGACTAACACGTCAAATTCACCATTACGTAAATCGCGGATTATTTCGATGCGCTCAACCGTATCAATATCGGAATGCAAGTACCGCACTCGCACATTATGATCCTCTAAATAATCGGTTAAATCTTCTGCCATGCGTTTCGTTAGGGTCGTAACGAGCACACGTTGATTTTTCTCAACGATTAATCTTATCTCTCCCAACAAATCATCTACCTGAGTAGTCGCAGGACGAACTTCAATTACCGGATCTAATAAACCAGTTGGACGCACCACCTGTTCGACCACTTTTGAGCTGTGCTCTAACTCATAGTTTGCTGGCGTCGCGGAGACAAAAATGGTTTGCGGCATGAGCTTTTCAAACTCGTCAAACTTCATCGGGCGATTATCCATCGCAGAGGGCAAACGAAAACCGTAATTAACTAAGTTTTCCTTACGGGATCGGTCACCTTTATACATACCACCAATTTGCGGGATGGTGACATGACTTTCATCAATCACCATTAAAGCGTTCTTAGGTAAATAATCAATTAAAGTTGGCGGCGGCGCGCCCTCTTCACGACCTGATAAATAACGAGAATAGTTTTCAATTCCTTGACAATAACCTAGCTCCATCATCATCTCGATATCAAGTCGAGTTCGCTCTTCCAAGCGTTGCGCTTCAACCAGCTTATTTAAACTGCGCAACTCGTCTAGTCGGCTTTTAAGTTCCACTTTCACTTTTTCTATGGTCTCGATCACACGTTCGCGCGGCGTAACATAGTGCGACTTTGGATAAACTGTCACGCGCGTCACTTTGCTGATAATTTCGCCTGTTAATGGATCAAACCAACTCAGCGCTTCAACTTCATCATCAAACAGCTCAATACGAACAGCATACTGTTCGGCTTCGGCTGGGTACACATCCACCACATCTCCTCGCACTCTGAAAGTACCCCGGTACATTTCAAAATCATTGCGTGTGTATTGCATAGTCACTAGCTTGGCTAAAATATCGCGTTGTGAAATCGGATCACCCAAACGTAATTGTAAAATCATACTTAAGTATTGGTCGGGATCACCCAAACCATAAATCGCCGACACGGTGGCAATCAAAATGACATCGGGACGTTCCATCAAGGCTTTAGTAGCTGATAAACGCAACTGTTCAATCTGCTCATTCACCGAGGCATCTTTTGCGATATAGGTATCGGAGGCCGGTACATAGGCTTCTGGCTGATAATAATCATAATAAGACACGAAATATTCGACCGCATTGTTTGGGAAAAAGCTTTTCATTTCGCCATACAATTGGGCGGCTAAAGTCTTATTGTGCGCCATAATAATGGTTGGGCGCTGTACGGTTTTAATCACGTTTGCGATCGTGTAGGTTTTTCCCGAACCGGTTACACCCAGTAAGGTTTGGAAAGCTTCACCATCCTGCAAACCTTCCACCAGGCCTGCAATCGCACCGGGCTGATCCCCAGCGGGTTGATATTGTGAAACCAATTCAAATGCTTTTGCCATATCACCTCTTAAAACTTATTTCGCAAACGGCTTTAAATAACGCTTAAATGCAGTAAAATAAAGCCTTATTTTACATCTAAAAACTTGTGCGCTGCTGATGTGCACCATTATACAAACCTGAGAGAGAGAAATGGCCTTGCTTTCCGATCGTGTTAATCGCGTTAAACCTTCTTTAACCCTAGTTATTTCAGCTAAAGCGGCTGAACTTAAACGCGCTGGGAAAGACATTATAAGCTTGGGAGCCGGCGAACCTGACTTCGACACGCCCGATCATATTAAGGCCGCTGGTATTAATGCGATTCAACAAGGTGACACGCGTTATACCGCTGTAGATGGCACACCGGATTTGAAATTAGCGATTCAAGCTAAGTTTAAACGCGACAACGGCTTGGACTACGATTTAAGTGAAATTTTGGTTTCGAGTGGCGGAAAACAAAGTTTTTATAACTTATGCCAAGCCGTTTTAAACGATGGTGACGAAGTCATTATCCCGGCGCCTTATTGGGTTTCTTATCCAGATATGGCTTTATTAGCTGGCGGAGAGCCTGTGATTATCGAAACCGGCATTGAACAGAGTTTTAAAATCACACCCGCACAGCTATCCAATGCGATTAACGCCAAAACCAAACTATTTGTCATCAATAGCCCATCCAATCCAACTGGCGCCATCTATAGTCGCGCAGAACTTGTTGCACTAGCAGACGTGTTGCGCCAGCATCCACAAGTATTAATTGCCTGTGATGACATGTATGAACACATTGTATTAGGTGACACGCCTTTCACGACTTTACTTGAAGTTTGTCCAGACTTAAAAGATCGCACCTTGGTTTTAAATGGTGTGTCTAAAGCCTATTCGATGACGGGCTGGCGAATCGGCTATGCCGCTGGTCCAGAAGGCATTATTAAAGCGATGAAAACCGTGCAATCACAAAGCACCTCAAACCCTTGCTCCATTTCACAAGCGGCCTCAGTGGCGGCTTTGAACGGCCCGCAAGATTGCATTAACACGATGTTGGATGCGTTTAAACAACGCCACCAATTCGTGGTTGAACGTGTTAACCAGATTCGCGGCTTCAAGTGCTTACCCGCAGATGGCGCCTTCTATATGTTTATCAACATTGCCGAAGCCATGAAAATGAAGGGCTTTACGTCTGATGCGGATATGGCGACCGCCATTTTAGAAGAAGTCGAAGTGGCCGCGGTTCCAGGTTCTGGATTTGGTGCGGAAGGTCATCTGCGAATTTCTTTTGCCACGAGCATGGATAACCTAAAAGTGGCGCTTGATCGCTTAGATCAGTTCATGAAAAACTAATTTTACGACACTTTTATCGCCACAAAAAGGCCGAGCAGGCGATTAAACAACCTGCTCGGCCTTTTTTTATAATCTAAAAACTGATATGTACTTTACCGACACCAATCTATAGAAACATCATTACTGTCTTTCACAGAACCATTAGTACTCACTGTTTTAGACTGACGCATAAACTTGCTAGCCGTCAGCATCCAGTTTGAAAAAACCGGATAAGTTTGGCGCGTTAAATCGGCTAGCTTCTCGGGATCGGCTTGCGGGAAGTCAAGCATTTGAGCCGCTAACCTAAAAACGATCTGCATATTCTCTGCATCCAAGGTTTGCGGATTAAAATAGGTTATTTTACTCAGAACAATACGCGATCGAACGAGCTCTAAATCTTCGCCTTCTGGCACTTTATCTTTAAAATAACGCTCCACCAGGCCTGGTTCTGACCAATTTAAGATATTAAGCATTGGCTCAATCCCCAACATAGTCATAGAACCCTTTCGAAACCTTAGTGGAATTTCAGCTAAAAAACCTTGTTCAAGTTTGTAATTTTTATCCAGCATTAGCGATCCAATCAACACATTGATTAATTTCGAAATGATTCATAATTTTCTGAATCAACATTTGCTGGGCACGATCCGGAAAATCAAAATTGATTCGCAAACAATAATCAGAAGTCTTAGCTACCGGATCACAAGCCACTACCGAACCCTTAATACCAATGACCGAAGAATAATGATCGGTGTAAAACGCCACACATACTGACTCGCCCGGTTTCAATGCTTTTGGCTGTTCTATACGAATACCACCCTCACTTAAATTAACCCGGGTCGCCTCCCATTGGGTAGGAAAACGCTTTAAGACTGAATCGCGCTGAAAAGCCAAAAAAGTGTTTAAGTTTAAATTCACATACTCGGTTAACGTGCGAATAAACTGCGGCAAAGCTAAGCCATCAAACTTTGGGTTATTTAATATGGTTAAGTTTTGATCCGCTTGACTAGGCATGGCATACAAAAGGTTACGGTACCTGATTTCTCGACTATCTGAGTTTTGTGCCATGTAATGAATTTCATTCAGATAAGTTTTAATCTTATTCTCAATGCCTTTAAAAAAGGCATAGCTTTTAGGCGAGCTGACCTTATAAGTTTCAAGGTGCGCATTTTCCGCTTTTGCCAAACTCAAGTTTCGACCGTAATCATCCAGCTTAAATGGTGCTCTTCCAAGCTGGACACTTTGCATAACATGATTAAAAAAAGCGATACGTTTCACAATATCATTTAAAACAACACCGGCTAAATCCGTATCCTCCCGAACTTTAGCTAACCAATCTTTGGCTTCAATCAGTTTCGCATCCGCCTGGGCTTGCTGTTGCTTAGTCAAATAAATAGCTGGCGTGGCAAAAAAGTCACAACCTGGAATACGGTTGCGCGGCATGATATGCGCGTAAACCGGCATATCGAGTCGAAAAAAACGCCGACTATCTAGTGTGCTTGAACTCATTTATAACGCCTGTTAATCCATTAACGCCGATTATACTCAAAGTTCACTTCACTTGGCAAAAACACTCACCGAATTCACCGAGCCCTCATTCGGGAACCAACTTAGCAGATTGTTTTCGAAACTCGTATTTAAAATCCTTTATAATGTCGGCACAACAAAACGCGCCCGTAGCTCAGCTGGATAGAGCGCTGCCCTCCGGAGGCAGAGGTCTGGGGTTCGAATCCCTTCGGGCGCACCATTATGATATCAACCAATCTTTTATACCTTACCGTCCTAAAAGCCCATTTAATCATCAACTGGTTTTAACATGAAACTTCCTCAAAGACGCACCCAACTTAAAAAACCTAAACCCCAAACACCAACAACTTTATCTGGTATTTACTCTGGTTTAAAGGTCGAAGGTTTGACACACGATGGTCGTGGTGTGGGTCATATTAATGGCAAAGCCGTATTCATTGAAAATGCCCTACCAGATGAAGTTGTGGATATCAAAATTCAACAGGATCAGGCCCAGTTTGCACAAGCCCGTGTGATGAAATGGCTAGAAGTTTCAAGTGACCGATTGACGCCTTTTTGTGAATATTACAATCGCTGCGGGGGTTGCAGCCTTCAGCATTTAAGTTATGAGAAGCAGATTTTTTGGAAACAAAAAAACCTCATTGAACAGCTCACGAAAAGCTTAGATACGCGTCGATTAAGTATCGAGCCTATGCAACAATCTCAACCTCAAGGCTATCGTCGACGTGCTCGGCTTTTCCTTACCAAACAAGCTAGTCATTCAAAAGGCGCTGAAAAACAAGCTAAACTTGGATTTCACGAACTCAATAGCGAGCAGGTTGTCGATATTGAAAACTGTCCGGTATTAACGCCCGAATTACAACAAGCCATGCAAGCCATCCGCTTTGAATTACTCCCATTGGCGAGTCGCCAATCCAAGGAGATTCATTTAAGTGATGCGCAACAAGGTGTTTGGGTAGATTCAAGCGTTTATAAACAATCGCCAGATAGTGCTCAAAACCAGCCACCTTATTACAAGCTCAACGAGTTAAAAATCCAATTTGACCCCACTGGCTTCATTCAGGTCAATAGCGCGGTAAATGAACTACTCGTTCGACAAGCTATGAACTGGTTGGAACTTTCAGATAATTCCTGTCTGCTCGATCTTTTTTGTGGTGTGGGTAATTTTAGTTTAGCTGCCGCAAAATTAGCGGGCAAGGTCGTCGCGGTAGAGGGCAATAATAGAGCGGTTGAGCTGGCCAAAAACAACGCACTTTTAAACGAGTTAACGAACCTAACCTTTTATCAGGCTGATTTATTTGATCAACCCAACCACCAGGCCTGGTGGTCAAATTATGATGCCGTCCTGTTAGATCCTGGTCGCTTGGGCGCCAAAAGCTTGTGTCAGGTCATAGGTGAATTAAACGCAAAACGTATTGTTTATGTTTCGTGTCAAAGCGATACTTTAATTCGTGATTTACAGGCCATTGAACAACAAGGCTATCGTCTCAAACGCATACAATTATTCGATATGTTCCCCAATACCAGCCATGTTGAAAGTTTGGTGCTCATGGAAAAACTATCTTGAATCAGAATATACTTACTATTTAAAAAGCTACTCCATAAAAAAGCGCCATTTAGGCGCTTTTTTATGGGGCTATATTAAAACTGAAATTAAAACTCTTCCCACTCACTCTCATTTTTTTCGGATTTAACTGGTGACTTAAGCGCGGGCTTAACCTTTGAAGCTTCAGGCGTTTTAGTTTCGGTTTTATCAACTTTATCTTTAGCCGGCAGCTGCGCCTGACGAGCAGGCTTAGCGGCAAGTTTAGCTTGCGGTCTCATTCTGTTTGAGGTCGCACCTGTTTTGAAAAACGCCATATTTCGACTTAATTCGCTCGCCTGTTCATTCATGCTTTCGGCTGCGGCTGAGGTTTGCTCAACCAATGCCGCATTTTGCTGGGTAGCACCATCAATATCACTAATGGCTGTATGCACTTGTGACACACCTTCCGCTTGCTCGCTAGACGCGCGTGCGATTTGATTGATCATACCTGTCACTTCTTCAATTGATCCGGTAATCGATGCTAAACGCTCACCCGATTCGCTCGCTAAGCGCGTACCATCGTCAATACGAGACACACTTTCATCAATCAAGGTTTTAATATCTTTCGCTGCTTCAGCTGACTTTTGCGCTAAGGCGCGAACTTCGCCTGCAACCACCGCAAAACCACGACCATGATCACCAGCTCTCGCTGCTTCAACAGCGGCATTCAGTGCTAACAAGTTGGTCTGAAACGCAATGCCGTCAATTAAGGTCACAATATCTGAAATTTTATGACTCGATTCCTGAATCGAGTTCATCGCTTTAATGGTTTGCTGCATGACTTGCTCACCCTGAGCGGCTTCTTTTTGCACCTTACTCGCGACCTCAGCGGCTTGTTGCGAATTATCAGTATTATTTTGAACGGCTGAATTCATCTCATCCATGGTCGCCGAAGTCTGCTCTAAGGCTGCGGCTTGCTCTTGAACACGTTGACTTAAATCGAGCGCACCACGTGATACTTCATCCGAAGCATTACTCACAATATCTGCCGCTTGGACAGCTTGTGACACAATTTCAGCCAGTTTATCAAGCGACTGGTTAACCGCATCTTTTAGTGTTTTTAAATCACCTTCGTAATCAGCTACAATCGATTGCGTCAGATCACCTTCGCTTTGCGCCACCACAATACGTGTAATATCTTTGATTGCATCATCCAATTGTGCCATCGATTCATTGATACGATCCTTAAGGACTTTCATTTCACCACGTGCTTCAAGCTCAACACGGTGATCAAACTGACCTTCAGACATATACCCCATGACTTCATTAATCTGCGCAATAATCGCATTCATTTCATTCATGGCTGATTGCGCATTGTTCATCATGCTTAAGTATTCACCCTGAGCCTGACAATCGATATCAATTTTGAATTCACCATCGTGCATGGCTTTCATCGTTTGACCCAATTGCTTCATAACCTGTGCGATATTATCTGCACTGTCATTCACACCTTGTTTCAACTTATCTAAATCACCAACATATTGACCGCTTATACGATGGCTGAAGTCGCCTTGAGAAATAGCGTTAACCGTTTCATTCGCCTCATCCAATGCCTTACTAGTCTGCTCAAGCAATTCGTTTAACGCGTGAGCCGTTTTACCCACCTCATCCATCGAACCGACATCGGCACGCAAACCAAAATCACCCGTTCTCATGATGTTGTCAGCGGTTTTTTGTACTTTCTGTAAAGGTTTAATGACCATGCGGCCAATCGCTATAACTAACGCAAATGTTAGAACAAAGATCCCTAACAACACGCCTAATAATGATATCCAAGCGGCATTCATAGCCATTTGAATCGGCTCTAAATAAACCGATTCATCCATTACAAACATATGACGCCCAAAGACTAAGCCCTCTTCATCGTAAGCTGGAAGATCTACAAATACCTTGCCACCACCGAGATAAAGCGCGGTATTCTCACCATCAACAGGCTTAAAATGTTTAGTCACGTTTTCAACCGTAGCTTCATCAAACCAACGATTACTGGCTAAAATATAGTTTTCATTAACAGGTTTGTTCTGATCCACATTAGGCATATCGCCATACTTTTCAGCTATGTAGCGTTTATCTGCCAGCAAGACCCAGTCAATATTTAAGTTATTTTTTAAATCAGATTTAACCGAAGCGAGCCCCTGAATTAGGGAGATCATCCCCATAAACTCACCGTTGTCCATGATCGGTGAAATCGCCATGACACCGATACCGCGCGCACCAATACCCAAGGCCGCAAAAGCTTGTTTTTCTTTCATTGCGCGTTGAACCAACGGGCTATTTGAAGCATTTTGCCCGTAGTTCTCTAAATCCCAAGAACGAATCATCATGCGGCCATCAGCTGTCATTAAAATGGTGCCGATATTATTGAAGTTAGATTTAGAACGGAAGCCCTCTCGCACGCTGGCAAAAACATCAAGAACCGATTCACGATCTTCTACATACAAAGACTCAATGATGTTTTTTTGCAGTGTCATAGCGGTGGCACCCATAATGCCGCTCTGAACTTTCAGCTCCATGGCTGCATCAATATGAATTTTCATTTCATTCAAAAGGTCCTGACGAACTTCTTGTTCAACAGGCTTTACAGAAGTGAAATACATCATTGAGCCAACCAAAAGTGCGACAATCACACCAACAGTAGAGGCAATTCCGATGACTTTGAGATTCAGTGAAGATGAGGTGCGCTTAGACATAATAAAACCCTTAAAAAAGAACTATGGAATTATTATACACGTAGAAATACAACTAAAACGAACTTTCATACCAATAGCGCGCATCAAAGCTATTGATATACAATGAAAATACTCACACAACACGCATTTCTGTTTATTTTACGCGTTTTAAATATCGTAAATTAGACCTTACTTAAGTCCCCAAGCTCTTTTTCCAATTTACGCTGATTCTCACCTGCTGGCTGACTATACTTTCCAAGCCACTGATACACAACCGGGATAACAAACAAGGTAAAAAAGGTAGCGAGTGAAACCCCCCAAAGTAATACGATACCAATAACATAGCGAGTCTCTGCTCCCGCTCCTGATGAAATGACCAATGGGATAGCCCCTACCACCGTTGTTATCGCGGTCATTAAAATCGGACGTAACCGTAAACATGCGGCTTCGAATAATGCTTCATAAAAAGCTTGGCCTTTATCTCTTAATTGGTTAGCAAATTCAACAATTAATACGCCGTTTTTAGTTGAGAGACCAACCAACATGACCAGCCCAATTTGGGTGTAAATATTCAAACTTAAACCATGCAACCATAAACCCCATAAACCACCCGCGACTGCCAAGGGGACAGTAAACATAATAATGAAAGGGCTAATAAAACTCTCAAACTGCGCGGCCAGGACCAAAAACACCACTATCATGCCCAGCAAAAACACAAACAACACTGCATTACCTGAAGTTTGAAAGTCACGCGATTGACCTTTGTAGTCAATCATGGCATCATCTGGCAAGTGGGTTCTAGCTAAGGTCTCTAAATGACTCAATGCCTCCCCTAGGGTGTAGCCATCTGCCAAATTGGCCTCGATCGTAATGGCACGCATCCGGTTATAACGATTTAACGAACCGGAGTCAGCAAACTCCTCAATACTGACTAAACTTGATAATGAAATAAGTTCCTGAGTCGTGGTTGAGCGTACATATATATTGTCTAAGCTTTTTGGCGTTCTAAACTCACTACGTTCAGCTTCAAGAATAATATCGTACTCTTCACCCTGCTCAACAAAAGTCGTAACTTTCCTTGAGCCCAACAAGGTCTGCAAGGTTCGCCCAATATCTAACGTTGTCACACCCAAATCTGCGGCACGATCGTAATCAATTTGCACGCGTAACTGAGGCTTGGTTTCTTTATAGTCTGAATCAATCCCCTCTAGGCCAGGGTTATTTTCTTGCAGTTTATCCAGCATAATATTGCGCCATTCGGCGAGCTGCTCATAACTGCCACCACCGATAACAAACTGTACTGGTTTTTGCACTCGTCCACCGATGCCTTGTCGCATCACTGGATTCGCACGAACGCCCGGCAAATCCGCAAGTTTTTGACGCACTTCCTGCATAATGTCAAAAGCTGACCGACGTTCTGACCAGTCATTCAAAATCAGAATCGCTATACCGGTGTTAAACACCTGTGTACTACCAAACCCACGCGGTGAACGCACTAATAATCGATTCACTTCACCTGAGTCTACAAGTGGCATTAAGCGCGCTTCGATTTCATTTATATAATCTTTCATATAATCGTGTGTCGCGCCCTCAGGCCCAGAGATCAATACAAAGAAAGCGCCGCGATCTTCTTTGGGCGCATATTCTTGGGGTAGATTTTGCATCAAAAAATAGGAAGCATACAAGGTAGCGCCAAAGATAGCAGCTATCACCCATGGCCAACGTAATGCAAATGATAAGGCCGGACGATAGGCTCGAATCCAAAAATTAGGTTTATCCGGTATATGTTCGGCATCAAAGTCAATATGTGAAGGATTGGATTTACCCGGCTTTAAAAGCTTGGAGGCTAAGGCAGGCGATAAAGTTAAGGCAACCCAACTTGAGAAAAGAACTGCGACCGCCAGCGTAATGGCAAATTCACTAAACAGCCGCCCTAGGTTGCCTTCCAAGAAACTAATGGGGACAAATACCGCGACCAAAACCAAGGTGGTGGCCACCACGGCAAAGCCGACTTGACGTGTTCCCACAAAGGCGGCACTCAGAGGAGAATAACCTTTTTCAATATGGCGTTGTACATTTTCCAGCACCACAATTGCATCATCCACCACCAAACCAATCGCGAGCACTAAGGCCAATAGCGTTAGGATATTAATTGAAAAGCCCAACATCCATAACACCCAAAAAGTTGCGATTAGTGAGACTGGCACGGTCACTAATGGAATAATCGCCACCCGTACACTGCGCAGAAAAGCAAAAATAACCAACATCACCAAACCGATCGCAATCGCTAGGGTTATATATACTTCACTTATCGCACTTTTGACAAACACGGAGCTATCATAGCTAGGCTTAATCGCCATGCCATCGGGTAAAATCTTATTAAGCCGCTCCACTTCAGCCTTCACAACTTCTGCAACGTTTAATGTATTAGCGGTCGACTGTTTAATAATCCCTAGACCCACCATGGGCAGCTCATTACCTCTAAATAAGTTACGATTTTCAATCGCCCCTTTTTCGATTCGTGCAATATCGCCCAGTCGCACCACATTCATGCCATCGCCCTGAACCACGACCAAACGTTCAAAATCCTCTGGCGATACCAATTGACGATCGACACGAACACTAAATGACATTTGTTTCATTGTCACCATACCCGCCGGCAACTCAACATTTGACTGCTGTAAGGCATGTTCGACATCGGCAACCGTCAAACCGCGCGAGGTCATGGCATCTGAGTCTAGCCACAATCGCATGGCGTATTCTTGGCCACCACCAATCCGCACGCGTGCAACGCCATCTAGCACAGAAAAGCGATCTACTAAATAACGACTGGCATAATCGGTTAACTGAGGCACCGTCATATTATCTGCGGTTAGGTTAAACCACATAATCACATCGTCATCGCCATCAACCTTTTCTACTTCTGGCTGATCGGCTTCGATTGGCAAATCTCTGGCCAAACGTGATACACGGTCACGCACATCATTCGCAGCGGCATCGATATTACGATTAATGTCAAACTCAATTGTAATTTGAGACCGACCATCTGAAGACGTGGACTGGATATATTGGATCCCTTCAACCCCTGCAATGCGATCTTCAATAATTTTAGTAATTCGGGATTCAATGACGGCCGCAGAAGCGCCTGCGTAGGTGGTGGTTATAGAAACAATCGGGGGATCAATATTTGGGTATTCTCGAAGCGACAAACGATCAAACGCAACCAAACCGAACGCCACTAACAAAAGTGACATGACGGCGGCCAGCACCGGACGTTTTACGGACACATCAGATAGCATCATAATTTTGTATCCTCAGCCGCTTTTGATTGCACGGGAAGCTTATCCATCGCTTTCACAATTTGGCCGGGGCGGACACGCAAGGCGCCTTCACTGACAACTTTATCACCTAGCTTTAATCCGCTTTTAACCTCCACCAGGCCTGGTTGTCTTAAACCTAGCGTGACTTTTACGCGGTTAATTTTGTATAGCTCATCCGACTCTAAAACCAATTTATAAACATAATGATGCTCCGCAATCGGCACAATTGCGGTTTCGGGTATCAGTAAAACCGAGCGTGGTTTTTGTTGCAGTTTAACATTCATTAACATGCCCGGAACCAAACGGTTATCAGAATTAGATAATTTAGCTCGAACTGGAACACTTCGTGTTCGGATATCCACCGTTGGTAAAATCGTCTCTATTTGAGC
Source organism: Thiomicrospira sp. (assembly GCF_036568485.1). Lineage (GTDB taxonomy): Bacteria > Pseudomonadota > Gammaproteobacteria > Thiomicrospirales > Thiomicrospiraceae > Thiomicrospira. The sequence continues at coordinate 7,716 of NZ_DATCSL010000052.1, read as the reverse complement.
AACAAACTCTTGATCAACATAAGCATCCGTTTTAGCAACGACCTGGTCACCAACATTTAACTCCGTCAAAAATCGGCTCGGTACACTAAAATCTAATTTCATTTCTGCCAAATCTTGCAGCGTGGTCACCACCGAACCAGGGGTTAACAATGCGCCTTCACTCACCTGACGAAGACTCACCCTGCCGGCAAAAGGCGCAATCAATTTCAACTTATCAATGCGAGCTTGTAACACCGCCTCTTTGGCGCGCGCCAAATCCCATTCACGCTTATACTCGTCTAAAGTTGATTGAGAAATATCACCACGTTTAAACAAAGGTAAATAACGATCATAGAGTTGCTTAGCGTTATCGGTAGCAATCTTTAGCTCATCTAGCGTTGCTAGCTCTTCAGCATTTTTTAACTGCACCAATATCTGACCCTTCTCTACAAGATCGCCATCATTAAAATGGATAGAGTCGACTTTTTCAGTCACTGTTGAACTTATCTCTACCGATTCACTGGCTTTTAAATCGCCCAAAGCCTGAATACTTTCAATAATTTCTTGCTCAAAGACTAGAGCTGACACAACCGACTGAGGCTGATTCGCCTGTGAGATCAAACCATAACTGGCGAGTAAAAAACCAATCAATGCATGTGTAAAATTTAGCCGCATATTTCTCTATCTCATTTTGTTAGGTTGTACGAATCGTATTTTTTGTTCATCATAGTAGGCGGTATCGTTAAAACTGAGAATTAAATGTGAATACCAAAAACCCGCGCTATAAGCCTTCTTGTCAGACATTATGAGTGGCGCTTTTTTAACCTTGTTATTTTATACACATCCTATACAATAAAGTAACTTTTTAGCAACATAAGAGATCGCTATGTTTTATCATAATAATACGCATTACCAACATGGAGACGAAGCGGCCACCGGTATCCTAATCACTAACTTAGGTACGCCAGATGCCCCAACTAAACAAGCGTTAAAGCCCTATTTAAAAGAGTTTTTATGGGATCCCCGTGTTGTTGAGCCGCCACCCGCTCGTTGGTTATGGTGGTTAATTTTGAATGGTATTATTTTAAACACGCGTCCTGCTAAGTCGGCTGAAGCTTATGCAGAAGTTTGGGGATCAGAAGGTCCGGGTTCACCCCTGCTTGATATTACCCAACGCCAACTTGATGGCATTAGCGAACAAGTGCGTCCTCACTTTAAAGGTAAAGTCGTATTTGAATTAGCGATGCGTTATGGCAATCCATCCATTGAATCCGCACTAAAAAAACTCGAAGCCCAAGGCGTTCAACGTTTAATTGTCCTGCCGCTTTACCCTCAATATGCTGGTGCGACTACGGCCTCCACTTTCGACAAGGTAACCGAAGTATTGCGAGGGTGGCGCTGGTTGCCTGAACTACGTTTTGTAAACCACTACCACCGTCATCCTGGATATATTAAAGCATTAGCTAACTCGATTCGCGAACATCAAGCCGAACATGGCAAACCTGATTTACTCGTCATGTCTTACCACGGCGTTCCAAAACGCTATTTAGACAATGGCGATCCTTATCACTGCGAATGCCACGTTACATCACGCTTGGTGGCAGAAGAATTAGGCTTAGAAAAGCATGAATACCGCGTAACCTTCCAATCCTTATTTGGTAAAGAGGAATGGATTAAACCCTACACCGACGCGACCATGAAAGCCTTACCATCCGAAGGTGTTAAACACGTCCAAGTAATTTGCCCCGGCTTTTCAGCGGATTGTTTAGAAACGATCGAAGAAATCGACGGTGAAAACCGTGAATACTTTGAACACGCTGGCGGTGAGAAGTTCAGTTACATTAAGGCGCTCAACAGTCGCCAAGACCATACGGAAGCTTTATCGGACGTGATTTTACAGCACACTCAGGGCTGGTACGAACGCGACGGCTTTGATGCCGCAGCGGATGCCGCTGAGCGCGAAAAGGTGAAAACTAATGCGCTTGCCATGGGTTGCCCTTTCTAATTAAGACGGCTCAATTATTAGCTTGATAAGCCTTTTGTCAAATCACACTGACAAAAGGCTTTACTTACACCCAACCTTGCACTGACAAAATCAAAATTAAATAACGCCCACCTTTTGCGAAGGTGACAAGCGCTAGAAACACCCAGAATGATTCTCGCATTACCCCTGCCACCAGCGTCAGTGGATCGCCCACTACCGGCATCCAGCTTAACAATAAAGACCAGCGGCCATAACGATGATAAAAAGCTTGTGCTTTCTCTAAACGCGCCTCGCTAACCGGAAACCAGGATTTGTCGCGAAAATGCACTAAATACAGGCCCAGCCACCAATTAATGATCGAACCCAGTACATTGCCAACCGTCGCTATTAACCATAATACAGCCCAATGATAATGCTCTGTCATCAGCAAACTCACCAACACGGCTTCAGACTGCAAAGGCAACAAACTCGCGGCTATTAACGCACTAAAAAATAGACCTGAGTAGCCCGCCAATTCAAGCATTTTGATGTGACTTCACGTTGATTTAGTCCGGTTTTCGCTGGGCATTAAAATGCTCCAACAGATATTTAATTTGCAATTTACAACAGCCGTTACCGTCAGACGCATAGGTTTGTGCGCAAACCTTTTCACGTGTATCCGCACCTAACACTATCGCTTCAATCACTTTTATTTTAGGTACTTGATTACACACACAAAGATTGTCGTGCAGATCTCGCTTTAAAATTTCCGGCAAACTTTCAATCGCCTCGTCTAACATGCTGTTTTCCTATAAATTAGGGCTTCACCCATAAAAAAACCTGCGCAAGGCAGGTTCTTAAACAACATATTTAGGTGGTGTTTTTTCTAAGTTCGCGGCGGAAATTGGCGAAGTTTACAATAAGTAAACAAGTCAACTTCCAACAAAGAAATCAGGAAACAAGCCCCTAAAAAATTAGTTTTTGTCTTTATCAACGATTTTGTTGGCTTGAATCCAAGGCATCATTGAACGCAACTTGTCACCCACCACTTCAATTGGGTGCTCAGCGTTAATGCGACGCATCGCCGTCATTTCTGGGTAGTTAGTCATACCTTCTAGAATGAAGCGCTTCGCGTACTCACCGCTCTGAATGTTATATAAGGCTTCACGCATCGCCATACGGCTTTCTTCGTTAATAACCTGTGGGCCAGTCACATACTCACCATACTCGGCATTGTTCGAGATAGAGTAGTTCATGTTGGCGATACCACCTTCATACATCAAGTCAACAATCAGTTTTAACTCGTGCAAACATTCGAAGTAAGCCATTTCTGGTGCATAACCAGCTTCAACCAAAGTTTCGAAGCCCATTTTGACCAATTCAACTGCGCCACCACAAAGTACGGCTTGCTCACCGAATAGGTCTGTTTCGCACTCTTCACGGAAAGAAGTTTCAATAATACCGGTACGACCGCCGCCTACGCCTGAAGCATAAGATAGGGCAATCGACTTAGCCTTACCAGACACATCTTGGTGAACCGCGATTAAGTCAGGAATACCGCCGCCTTTAACAAACTCAGAACGTACCGTGTGACCCGGTGCTTTCGGCGCGATCATGATAACGTCTAGATCTGAACGTGGTACTACTTGGTTATAAAGAATCGCGAAACCGTGAGCGAAAGCCAAAACCGCACCTTTCTTCAAGTTAGGTTCAATTTCTTCTTTGTATAGCTGTGACTGGAATTCATCCGGTGTCAAAATCATAACCAAATCAGCCGCAGCAACGGCGGTTGGAACGTCAGCGGTTTTTAGGCCATAACCTTCGGCTTTTTTGATAGATGACGAACCTGGACGCAGGCCAACCGTTACATCTACACCTGAATCTTGTAAGTTAGCCGCGTGCGCGTGACCTTGTGAACCAAAACCGATTACCGCTACTTTCATGCCACGGATAATTGAAAGATCGCAATCTTTATCGTAGTAAACTTGCATGTTTTTTCCTTTGAATTTGAAAGGGTTAAAATAAAATCTGTTAGAAAATTTGGGGGATTATAACCCAGACCTGATTATTTTGCTAAAACCAGGCCTGGTGCTTTATCCGCTTAGCCATTAAATCTGTAAACACTTCTCGCCACGCATGATCCCCATGGCGCCGGAACGTACAGTTTCTAGAATCAAAGCAGGATCAATCGCCGCAATATAAGCGTCCAACTTCTGAGTTTCGCCGATCATTTGAACGGTATAGGTGGTGGCGGTAACATCCACAATGGTGCCGCGGAAAATATCCGTTAAACGCACAAACTCCTCACGGAACTCACCCGTCGCTGATAGCTTAATTAACATCAACTCACGTTCAATATGTGGGCCTTCGGTTAAGTCGATCACCTTCACCACATCAATTAAACGATTAAGATGCTTCACAATCTGTTCAATTTGATGGGCCGTACCAATCGTCACCAGCGTTAAACGCGAAAGTGATTCATCTTCGGTCGGTGCGACGGTCAAAGCGTGAATGTTATAACCACGCGCGGAGAATAAACCGGATACACGTGATAACGCCCCCGATTCATTTTCTATTAACATTGAAATAATATGTTTCATCGTTACACCAAAATCATTTCGTTTTGTCCCGCACCGGCTGGGATCATTGGATATACGTTTTCCTGCTGATCGGTAATAATGTCGATAAAGACAAATTTATCCTTCAGCGCAAACGCTTCCTCTAACTGTTTCTTCATGGTTTTAGGGTCATCAATACGCACCCCAACATGACCATAAGCTTCGGTTAGCTTCACGAAGTCCGGCAAAGAATCCATATAGGACATCGAATAACGACGGTCGTAGAAGAACTCTTGCCATTGGCGAACCATGCCCAAGAAGCCGTTGTTTAAGCACACCACTTTGATCGGCAAGCCGTATTGCATACAGGTCGAAAGCTCTTGAATATTCATTTGAATCGAACCTTCACCCGTAATACAAAGCACCGTTGCATCTGGGTAAGCCATCTGCACACCCATAGCCGCTGGCAAACCAAAGCCCATGGTGCCGAGTCCACCAGAGTTAATCCAACGACGCGGCTTATTGAACGTATAGTATTGCGCCGCAAACATTTGGTGCTGTCCTACATCCGCTGTGACGTAAGCATCACCTTTGGTGACTTCCCAAACCGCTTGTACAGCCGCCTGAGGCTTAATTTTGCTACCACTGGTGTCGTATTTCAGGCAATCGACATTACGCCATTCATCTATCTGAGACCACCAGGCCTGCAAGGCTTCACTATTTGGCTTTTTGTTTAACTTCGCAAGCTGTGTATTCATTTCTTGCACGACCTGTTGAACCGGCCCCACAATCGGAATATCTACCACCACGTTTTTCGAGATAGACGCTGGATCAATATCCACATGGATAATTTTAGCGGTCGGACAGAACTTAGCAATATTACCGGTTACACGGTCGTCAAATCGTGAACCAATTGCAATCAACACATCGCAATGGTGCATCGCCAAATTGGCTTCGTAAGTACCGTGCATCCCCAACATACCAATATTTTGCTTATCATCCGCAGGAAAAGCGCCTAAACCCATTAAGGTTTGTGTAATTGGGTAACCCAACGACTTCACAAGTTTCACCAGCTCTTCCGAGCCTTCACCCATGACGACACCACCACCGGTATAGAAAATTGGTCGCTCAGCACTCAGCATCATTTCGACCGCTTTTTTAATTTGTCCAGTATGCCCTTTTACAACAGGTAAGTAGGAGCGTAACTCAACTTCTTGTGGATATTCATAGGTGCTTGTGGCGTTTTGGACATCTTTAGGAATGTCAATAACAACAGGGCCTGGTCGGCCGGTTGTTGCAATGTAAAACGCTTTTTTGAGCGTCATCGCAAGATCATTAACATCCTTGACCAAGAAATTGTGTTTCACAATGGGGCGCGTAATCCCAACCGTATCGACTTCCTGGAAAGCGTCCAAACCGATCATATCGGTGGCTACTTGCCCAGTAATCACGATCATTGGCGTCGAATCCATATGTGCCGTTGCAATACCGGTAACGGTATTGGTGGCTCCAGGTCCTGACGTTACGAGCACCACACCTGGCTTACCTGTAGAGCGTGCATAACCATCCGCTGCGTGTACCGCGGCTTGTTCGTGACGGACGAGAATATGTTTCAATTCTTTCGCGTCCGTGTCCAAGGCATCGTAGATGGGCAAAGCTGCGCCACCCGGATAACCCCAAATATGCTCTACCCCCTCATCCTCCAAAAAATGGATTAAGATTTGGGCACCAGTTAGTTCCACAATAATGGCCCTCCAATTGTTAAACAGACCAAAATGGTTACAGAAGCAACCGCCTGCTTAGTTCATAAAATCGAAAAAAGATTCTAATTATATAGAAAATCAAGCACCTTGAGAACTCAAAATGCTTGATTTTATTTTGAATAATGAGTGGTGACACTCATTTCTGACAAGTTTACTAGGTTATTACTTCTTAAACAAATATTCGCGATAGTGTTTTAGCTCATCAATCGACTCAAGAATATCAGCCATCGCCAAGTGCGCACCTTGTTTTTTGTGCGATGCATACACGTCAGGCGCCCAACGCTTTGACAGCTCTTTTAACGTACTGACATCTAGATTGCGATAATGAAAATAAGCTTCAAGTTCAGGCATTTCTTCGACTAAAAAACGACGATCCTGGCAAATACTGTTGCCACACATGGGCGACACGCCTTTTGAAACATATTGGGATAAAAACTCAATGGTTTTTAATTCGGCGTCACGTGCAGAAACACTTGAGTCTTTCACGCGTTGGGTTAAACCCGAGCGCCCATGATGATCAACACACCAGCTATCCATCTTCGCCAACTCGGTTTCACCTACATTAATCGCCATAACCGGGCCTTCGGCTAACACATTTAAATCGGAATCGGTGACCAGGGTCGCGATCTCGATAATTTTGTGCTCACGCGGCTCCAACCCTGTCATCTCAAGATCAATCCAAATCAAATTGTTATCCGATTTCATAAACACACCCTTTTAACTTACAATAACCGCCTATATTAACCCGCCAACCCTATAATTAAAACGAGTTTAAAGGTGTTTGTATGAATTTCATCAGTGTCTTGTTTGTTCTGAGTCTTGCCAGCAACTTGCTGATTGAGCTTTGGCTAAACATAAAAAACCAGTTTCACATTCTACGTCACCGCGACCAAGTACCCCAAGAGTTTAGCGAAGTAGTCAACTTGGAAGCACATCAAAAAGCGGCGGATTATTCACGCGTCAAACTGCAGCTAAGTCGTTTTGTGTTGTTTTTTGATGCCGCCGTGATTTTGATCATGACGCTGGGTGGTGGGTTTCAAGACATTTATCGTATCTGGCAGAACTTAGAACTTTCACCTATATGGCAAGATGTCGGTTTTCTGCTCTCGACTTTTTGGTTTTTAGCTCTGCTTCACCTGCCTTTTTCAATTATCAGCACCTTTAAAATCGAAGCCCAATTTGGCTTTAACAAAACCACTCCGGCTAAGTTCATGAGCGATCTTCTAAAACAATGGGGACTCATGCTTATTTTAGGCCTACCATTGCTTTGGGCGATTGTCAGCATTATGAACAGCTATATCGACCAGGCCTGGTGGTTTTACACCTGGTTAATTTGGATGGGCTTTAATTTAACTTTATTATGGGCTTATCCTAAATGGATCGCGCCGCTGTTTAATAAGTTCACCCCGCTTGAAGACGGCGAAATGAAACAACGCATTGAAGCCCTGCTAGA
>NZ_DATCSL010000051.1:0-11147 GCF_036568485.1 Thiomicrospira sp. | reverse complement strand
AATTGACTAGGGTTTTGGCACACTCTTTTTTGTCTGCTGTCACCAACCCTTTTTTGCGAATAATTCCTTCATCGCATGGTTTTCAAGGCTGACATCGGCAAACAGCTTTTTTAGCTTGGCATTTTCTTCTTCAAGCTCTTTAATGCGCTTAATATCCGACGCTTCCATGCCAGAGTATTTGGACTTCCACTTGTAGTAAGTCGCGCTGCTGATACCATGCTTGCGGCAGATTTCTTCAACTTTTAGTCCCGCATCCGATTCTTTAAGAATGGCGATGATTTGGGTTTCGGTAAATCGTGATTTTTTCATATCGGTCTCCTGCGTTAATGATCGCAGAAAACTCTATTTATCGCTGTCTCATTTTAGGGGAAGTGGACAGCTGCGTCAGCCGGCTACGCATTTTTATTTTTTGTATTGGGTAGCATGAACGTATCCTTAAAAAGCTTAACTTCAATCCACTCACCTTTATCTTGACCAAGTTTTTGCCGTAATCTAAAAAGTTCGTCGGGCAGTTTAACCCGGTGATAATAAGCAAGTGCATACTCAATGTAGTCTTCTTTGGAAAAGGAATCAGCACGTAACAGCGAGATAAACTTTTGCTTACTTCTTTCAGTAGATTCCTTAGGTATCTCCAGTTTTAACTCGTATACAACCTCGTCATTAAGACTCGGTATTGTAAGGTTGTGATGTTTGCGCAAATGACTGATGAAACTCCATAGAGAAGCTTTCTGACCTGCATGCAACCAAAGATACTGGCGCACGAGCTCAATATCAAAATCTTTTTTATTCAACTGGGAACCTAGTTCGAGAATGTTGACTGCTGTACCAAATGAAAGGCGTGCTGTATGTTCTGTATTTTTGCTCATTTCTAGACGGCTCATCACAAGAGAGTGATAGCTTTCCATATATTTAAATAACGGGCTTTTAACAGATATCCGATTGAAAGCGCGATCAATACAGTCCAGATTTCCTATCTCTAACTTTCTAGTGTGATCAAGAGGGATGAGTTCTGTTTCATCTAAAAAGTAAGTAACCGTTAAATGCTTTCTTGTCTTAGCTACGGTTAATTGGCTCGCATACTCGTCATAACTTGGAAGGCTGTTGTGTTTCTCAAACCACTGGCTTAGAAAAACGAAGATATCAAAGCTAGAAATAACCTTTCTTGATGCAATGCCAGAGTCACGCGTTTTTTCCATCCATAGTCCGTAGTCGTTATAGATTTTCGCAATCTCCGGGTGCAACGCTTTTGATGATAAATTGAGTCGCTTTATTAAGCTCTTGTTGCAACTACACGAGCTACAAGTATTTTTCAAAAAGCCGCCAGGCAGTATCTTTCGACAAACATTGCAGGCTTTATCTGGTTTAGTCGAACAGGGTTTGCAAAAAGGTTTCTTATCAAGGGTGTAGAAAAACGGTGGCCGAGTAAAGTGGCAATGCGAGCATTTAACCCCGATTTTTTTATTGAGGCACTTGTCGCAAATGGGCTCATTTATATTGTAGGGTAATCTGCGCGATACACTCCTAGTTGTCGCGCCACAACAACTACATTTCGGAGCTGACCGAAAATGAATAGAGCACGAATTACATACAGGCCCATTGTCGGTGATCTTTCCGATACTATATTTTTGTTTGCCACATCGGATACAGGGCTTTCCCCTTGTCTCACAGGCTTTACAAACCGCAATTGAGTCATATTTATAAATGCGTTTAATTTCGCCACAAACAGAGCACTCACGCTTTTTGAATAAATAGGCATAACATGTGCCGCAGTACTTCTTATTTCGATGTACTCGATGGTAAGTGCTAGCTTCTCTACCGCAAAGGCCACATTCTGACATCACAAATACCTTTGTAGGTCCTTCCACATTTTTAGAACATCTGATTTCGACCTAGGTTTGATTATCCTTGCTGTATTAATCCTAGGGGATGAAGAGTTGTGCTCGTTGGTGGTTAGTTGACGGGAAATAAGTTTTAAAGTGTTGTTGGTAAGTGGTCTTTTACGAAAGAAGGTGTTTTGTGTAACACCAGTTTCAATAAATAACTCGATAAGCTCATCAATTTCTAGCTTCATTAAGCTGTTTAAACTTATGAATAAAGAGCTAGTTGACTCAGGTGATAGTTGTTCAATACCGTGGCCACTTAATCTAGTATCCATGCAAATGGGGATACCTAATTCTTCCCTAAATTTTTTGATTGTGTCTGTGCGCCTTGAAGCATATTGAAAAAGCCCCAATATGAGATGAACCGTTTCAAACAGTTCAGCTGGAGTTTTAGTACTCCAGGGCAAGGAATCAACTTTATTAATCGCATGAGAAAGGATTTCTTGAGCGGATAAAGCCTCACCTGAAGCCTGAATTGTATTTGCCTTTCTTAAATCAAACTGACACCTTGGACAAATGCAAATATCCGTTTGATCCTGAGATGCTTTATGGGGGCTGATAGGTAATCCACATTTTGGGCATTGATTAATGAGTAGCAGCTTATGCTTAGGGCAGGAATGATTCCAAGCTAAACGCCAAGACTTCCGAAAATAAGGCGTGCCATCTTTCAAACACTCCGGACAAAATCTCATCCCGACGCTGCGATCTCGGTTACGTGAACCTTGTGGAATAACCCATAGCCAGTTAGTATTGGGGTGAAGTTTCCGGGTAGTGAGTTGTTGAATCGTTGGGGAGAGAGTCGCATTTTGTAACAGTTCAAGGTTAAAAGGACCAAATGAGATACGTTGAAGTTTTTCGTCATCACAGTGCCTGTCAAAATCGGCGACCCAGGCTCTCCACTTCCCCCAAAAGTACCATGTCCAAGTCATCGGATCAGAGCCATTTTCAAGCGAGGTTCTAATTAACCATGAGCTAAGTAGTTCATCTTCTTTGAGCGGTAAGACAATCGGCCAGAGGTGCTTCATTATTCTTATCTAGTTGAACTGTAATTGTCTTGAATAACTTGTACGAGTTGGCTTTACCCAAGAAAATTGTTGAATAACACTTGTTGTGATTTCTTCAATTTCATGTTCAATTGCATAAGTCGCACATTCGATTAGCATTCTGTGCAAGTCCCCCGTATTTCCCTGAGAAATGTTATGTAGTAAAACAGTTTTCTCTTTTTCATGAAGGTTAGATGCTTTTCGTAAAGGGAGTCGTTTCTCAAAAGCTAATAGTAACCCCCGAAAGTTTTTATCCAAATCCCATCGCGGGATCGTCAAAGTGTCAAACCGGCTTGCAATTTGTGGGTCAGCATTGATAAGCACAGTGGCGTCGTGAATACCAACGGCAATAATAGAAATCATTAATTCATTTCCGAGATTCTTTAATATTCCAAGGGTCTTTAAGCGTTTTTTGGCGGTAAGAGTTAGTAAGTTGTGAAACTCATCAATGATCAGCATTCGAACATTGCATTCACGCATCAAAGATATAACTTGATTTTTTAACCGGAGAGGTGTGTGTTCAGGGTTAAATGGTGTCCAAAATTGTTCGAGTATCGAAACATATAGTGCTTTTTCCGACTCAAGAACAGGAGCATCAATTACAACAAGAGGAATATTTGTTCTCGATACAGAGTCTTCATCTTCCTCTATGTAGCTGGGGTGGAGACTTGAGTAATACTTAATCAGAGAGGTCTTTCCGATATTCGGTTCTCCGATTAACAATAAATTCCGCATTCGTGGCTTTTTCGGAGATCTTAGTAGTTGGTTAAGAATCTGAACTACTTGGGTTGAACGATTATGGTTGATCCATAAAGGATTGTTCATGAAGTCAATTCGTTCCTGCTTTCCTTTAAGAATTACTTCGTGAACGCTCTCGTGAAGGTGAGTGTAATTTTCAGTCATCTAATGCACCCGTATTAATCAAAGATTGGAATATCATCATCCCAAAGTTCATCATTTGACTCGGGTTGCTGAGGAGTTATGGGTAACCTTGCCGTTTTACTTAAAGGTGCGGTTTGTTCTTTGTTCATTTTTAACTTCGCATGTTTGCGTCGGGCGCTTCTGGTCTTTTTCACAGATGCTTCTACAATCGCCATCATTTCACGATGACTGTTAATAAGCTGTTCTTCAGAGAATGTAAAGCCAAACTCTTTAATCCGTTTTTTAGCTTCTTCAAGTTCCCAAAGACTCATGTGTGGGATAGATGGGTTGGCTAGTGGGATTTTGAAATATTGCTTATGCCAGGGTTCATAAAACCATATCTGGCGAATGTCACGAGGATCTATGCGAAATATAAAACGCTGTTTTTTATTGGTTTCTGGGTCAACTTTATGAATAAACGGCCTTAGAACTTGTTCGTAATAATTTAGTCCATTAATGTTGACGCCATTACTCTGAACTGTACGACGTTCGATAGGTAAAAAATCTCTGTAAACAGTTTCTGGATCTGAGGGTTTTGGCGGCAACCCAATTCCATTAGAATGCAGTGAACCAAAGATACCTTCATGCCATTTATCTTCGGGCGATACGCCTAGGCTAGAGTGTTTCTTTTTATGGTAAAACTTAGTGATATAGATTACTAGCCAGCGTTCAAACTCGTCAAAAGTTAAAGTGGCTTTGCCGTCTGAGTCATATTCAGCCCGCTCTTCTATATTTGAAAAAGTCGTTCCTGGTAAGTTGTGAACCTTTTTCATTAAGGTTTTCATCAGGCTTTCAACATGACCACCATAATTGGGTTTGCCAACAGGACGAAAATCAATATTTATGTCATACGCTAGACAAGACTGGCTAAGCGTATCGGAACGAAATTCACCAGCATTATCTAGATGGAGAAACTCAGGTACTCCCCAGACTGGCCAGCTTGAATCAACCTGAAACTGGATTAAAAGATTATCTTTAGGGTTGATCATTTGTGCGACGCACATTGCCACAGAGGTGGTGCTAGGTGCATATAGTGAAAGATGGTAGCCTACAATCATTCGACTGTAACAATCGATCGCCAAAGTAACATACGGGCGACCAATAGGAAGACGGTGTTCATCGTCACTTACCAATATTAAATCTACAGGTGTGTGGTCAATTTGAATGACTTGCAAGGGAAAGTCTGCTTCATACTTTCCGGGAGTAGGTTCAAACTTCGTTCTAGCTTTGCTTCTCTCATTGCGATATTTAAGTCTTTTTTCCTCTGAAACTTGTGAGATACGGTTACGAATAGTGTTGTCGGATGGTGTCGCTAATTTTTGTTCTTTGCATCGATCCTTAATCACCAAAATCGTATCGCTAACAGATGGCTTTTGAGAGGAGAGGTAAAAGTTATTAATGACATCATGCATAATTGATTCAGCACGAGATTCAATCTTTAAGATGCCTTGAGCTGGTCCACGTTTTTTGGGAAGTAATCCTGTTAGTGTTCCGGTTGCCTGGTAGTTTTTCAGCCAGCGATAAAGAGTTGTAAAATGTATTCCAATTGCTTCAGCATGTTGTTCAATTTCTTTACGGTTAGAGCCATTTAGAAGAGGTTGAATGCTGATGAAACGTTTTTCAATTTCTTTCCATTCATCGTCAGAGAAGTCACTCATATCACGTAGGGACTGATATTCATCCGTATCAAGGGTTTCAATGTGCTTCAGATTTCTAATAAACAATCGTTCTGCACGACCCGTTTTTAAATTGATCCCGACGACATCCTCAAAACTTATGATTTGAGTGATTTTATAAGCTTCATTAAAGTTCTCAACAAAGTCGTTTGGGCGAAAAGTAATACGTCTTCGGTCAGCATAGCTGCCTGTTGTTTCAAAATCTGGCATTGAAAACACCTTCTTCATAAGTTTCATCAATCTTTAACCAAACGACAGTTTGTAAATTAAGCGGTAGAGTCAAGTCGCAACCAATTTTCTTATTCCAAACTAATTGCCAGATTTGACCAAGTGCAATTGATCGCTGCTCTTCTGTTATGTATAAGAAGCAAAGTAAGTGGTCAATTCTTGTGTGTCCAACGTTGTGCAGATGCTCTATGATCCGATTCTCCTCATCGCTTGAATAACGGTAACGTTTGTAGCGTGAAATCATTTGAAGATTTTTAAGCTTTGGTGTTCGTATTTTTGACTCTGAAAATATTTTAAAAACCATGTCATTGGCTTTGGCAAAGCGCATGCCTGTTTTGAATTTAGGCCTTAATTCGTCAATTCTCTTTTCAAGAATATTATCGGGTTTAACTTCTATGAGTAGGGATTTTCGGTAAGTGTCGTAGGAACAAGAGGTAAGTGATGCTTTAAATTCAACTAAGAAGTCGGGTGTGTAGGTAACTAAGCGGCCATTTTGATTTTCATATTCAATAGTAAATGGTTGTTCAATAACATCGATTACTGAGTCATCAAACTCAAGTAATGAGAGAAGGTCACGTTCAAGTTTTGATTCAAACGAAATGCTCTTTTCGCCTCTAAATGAATAGACACCTGATAAACTACCGTATGTGTAGCCAATTTTTCTGTTCTTGTGAGAAAATTTCAAATAACAACTCTCTTAATTGTAAGGTTGTAGCAAAAACTTTTAATAAAAAGTAAGGTTGTAGCAAAATCAAATGGTATTTGTAGCGTTATTTATTAGTAGACTGATTGGTAACTTATTGATCTTACAGAAAAGTGTAGCATTAACTTCTGGAAATGTCAGCGGTCAAAATCCAAAACCGGGCGCGTTATCGCTTGCTCACAATGGCTTGATTTTTTTCGATGAAATGCCCGAATTTAATCGTGATGTTTTAGAAGCCCTGCGCGAACCTTTAGAAACTAAGCAAGTTCATATTGCACGCGTTAAACAACACATCACCTTTCCATGCGACACTTTATTTATTGGTGCGTTCAACCCCAGCCCAAGCGGATTTTTTGCCGACGACCCAAGATGTAAAGACACGCCGGATCAAATCGCACGCTATCAACGCAAAATCTCCGGCCCAATTTTAGATCGTATCGATCTGCATCTGCAAGTACCCGCGGTCGAAGTCGATCAGCTGACCGCCGCACCAGACGAAAACGCCGAAACCAGCGCCCAAGTGCGTGAACGCGTCATCCGTGTCAGAAGGCGTCAAATTCAGCGCCAAGGTTGTTTAAATGCCGAACTTTCCGTATCGCAACTTGAGCAACAGGTTGCTTTAAGCGATGAGGCGCAAGCCTTTTTAAAACAAGGCATCGAGCGTTTAGGTTTGTCGGCGCGAAGTTACCACAAAATTTTGCGCATCGCTCGCACCTTAGCGGATATGGCCGCATCCGAATCGGTGGAAAACCAACATTTAGCCGAAGCCTTAGGCTATCGAAGCCTCGAACGTCAAGGGTTAGCCTAGTGTTTGAATCCTTATTTATCAGCGCGTTTATGGTTGGATTACTCGGCGGCGTACATTGTTTAGGTATGTGCGGCGGCGTGGTAGGCACTTTAACCTTCAGTCTGTCGCCCAAACATCAAGTTAGTCAGTGGCGTATGTTGCCTTATCAACTCGCCTATAATCTTGGCCGTATCAGCAGTTATGTGATCGCAGGCGCATTGATTGGCTTGTTCGCTGCGTCACTCACTAATCTCGTACCATTTTTACCTTTCCAGCAAGCCTTACAAGTGTTTGCTGGATTATTTATGATCGCGCTGGGTTTATATTTGGCCGGTTGGTGGCATGGTGTAATTGTGATTGAACGCCTCGGCGGCGCCTTATGGCAACGCTTGCAACCCTATACCCAAAAACTCACGCCAGTTAAAAGCCTGCCCCAGGCCTGGTTGTATGGTTTAGTGTGGGGTTGGTTACCGTGCGGGCTGGTTTATAGCGTGCTCATCATGGCGTTCAGCGCCGCATCTATGACTCAAGGGGCTTTGGTGATGCTGGCGTTTGGCCTCGGCACGCTGCCCAACTTAATGTTAATGGGCGTATTTGCGTTTTATTTCACCCGTCTGGCGCGCACGCTTTGGGTCAAACGTCTGGCCGGTTTATCGGTAATGTTAATGGGCGCTTGGCAAATTTATTTGGGTTTGAGTTTAACGATTGCAGCATAAAAAGGAAAACAAATGAAAGCTTGGTTATTAGTTAGTTTATTCAGTTTGTTATTAGTCGGTTGCGGTGAAAATCAGCCCAGCGAAAACGGCGGACCGGGCGATACACGTTTACCGATTCATGTCGTGTTGTCCGAGCATGAAGAACATGGTCATACCATCGCACGTCACGTCGCAAAAACCGATGCTTATTTAATTGAGCGTTTGCAAAAAAATAACAAACTCAACACCGTTTCAACCTTTAGCTCGCTGACCATGGCGGAAGCTTCGGTGAATGCAGTGCTTAATGTACAGCGCGCCGAAGTGGCTGATTGGTGGCATGGTGATTTATCCCGCCAAGCTTTTTTTGCCCGTGTACCGACGCATGGTTCTTATATGACACGCGCGATGTTGCAACAACAAGGTGCTCAGGTGCAAAGTCAGCCCGTACCACAACAAGCGGTGGTCAGAGTGGTGTTGGCGCGCAAAGCCGATGGCTTTTACGTGCTCACCGCGTTTCCGCAACCGGATAATTAAACATGGATTGGCAACAACAAGATGAGTTTTTACAACGCTGGCCTGGGTTACACAGCTTGCTCGCGGCCTATATTGCAATTGAAGAAGACAGCGAAGCATCCGCAGTTCAGGCGTTCAAACGCGAAAATCCGCGTCAAATCCAAGCGACACGACAAGCCCTAAACGAATTGCTCGAAACCAACCACCAGGCCTGGTGGTTATTGGCAGCGAATCTTGCATCGCAGCAACCGGCTGATCACCAGGCCTGGTTGCAAACCTTACTTAATCAGCTAGAGGAAACAACATGAGTTTGTTCGAAATGCTATTGATTGTGCCAGCGATTTTATTGGTTATCGCGCTCGGCATGGTGGGGTTGGCGTTTGTGCAATATACTCCCGCTGAGATTTTTCGAGCAGTTGGCTTATGGTTTAAAGCCAACGCGCTGGCGTTGGGTCTGTATGCCAGCGCATTAATCCTATTGGCGATTTTTCTAACCTAACCAGGCCTGGTTAGGCCAGTCATTTCCTACCTTTTTAAAATGTATAAAAAATATACATATAAGCACTTCTTTTTTGTATAGTTTGTGTATAATAATTTGCAGCTAGCCTCTTTTGGGTTGGTTTTTACTTAATTTTAGAGGTAAACCTATGAGTTGGTTTTTTAACTTATCTATCCGTATAAAGCTCTTAACCCTGGTGGGTGTAATGCTCCTTTTAATTGGACTTGTGGGTTTGCAAGCTTTAAAAGCCACCTCCGAAATTAATCAAAAAGCCGAACAAATGTATGAAGAAGAGCTCAAGGGTTTGAGCGATATGAAAGAGGCCTATATTAATTTGCTTTATCAAGGTCGCGCACAAAGTAATTATTTATTGGCGCAAGCCGATCCAAATATCGATCAAACACGATATCGTGAATCACTCGATCGTTATCAGCAAAAAGTAGATGAGTATGTAAAACGAGCTGAGCAGCGTTTTGATTCGGCCGAAGCGCTCGCCTTATTTAGCGAGCTTCACAAAACGCTCGAGTCCAATAAAGCATTTAACCAGCAATTAGTGAGCTTAGCGCAACAAGAACGCGCCAGTGGTGAGGTTGAACTGCAGGAGCGTCCAACCGTGAAGTTAGCTTTGGTCGACTCACGCGAAATGTTAGATGCCTTGGATGAAACCATGGATAAGCTCTCTCGAATCAAACAAGGCAACGCGGATGAATCCGCTGATTTATCCAAAGTGCTCTACGAGCAAACGTTTTTCATTATTGTCGCCTTATTGATCTTTGCGTTGGTATTTGGATTGGCTTTAGGATTATTAATTTCTGGACGCATTAGTCGTAATGTGTCGCGTATTGCCACCGGCATGAAAAAACTCAGTGAAGAACAAGATTTTGGTTACCGAGTCCCACGCACAGATGAAGATGAAACCGGTCAAATGGCAAAGGCGATTAATGGCTTACTTGGCTCGCTCGAAAAAAGCATTGATGAAGCCAATGAAACCATTTCGGCCTTATCGGTGGGTGATTTTTCAAAACGAATGAATGGTGAATATGCCGGTGATCTAAAAGCCATGAAGCAAGGCATTAACTTAAGTGCCGACAATATTTCAAAAGTGATGGAAGAGCTTGGGAATTTATTACAGTCCTTGCGTGATGGCCAATTTGATATTCAGATTGAGTCGAATGCACAAGGCGAATATCAAAAAATGCTCAATAATGCACAATCCGCCATGAGCGAAATGAATGCGGTGATTGGTAACATTGGCGATGTCATGGATCAAGTCGCACAAGGCGTCTTCACCCAACGTGTTGAAGTGGATGCGGCGGGTGAAATGAATGACTTAAAACAAGCCATTAACAAAACCGTCACCACGCTGGATGATGTCATAGATGACATTACCAAAGTCATGCAAGCCCAAGGTAAGGGTGATTTAACCCTTAAAGTTCAGACGGAATGTGCGGGTCAGTTGGATGAAATTAAACAATCCATTAACTCGACCGCTGAGAACTTGAGTCGAATTATTGCATCCGCTATTACCTCGGCCTCAGTCGTCGAAAATGCCGCCGATGAAGTATCACGTGGTTCGTTAGATTTAAGTCAACGAGTGCAAGAACAAGCGGCCGCACTTGAACAAACCTCGGCCACTATGGATGAGATGAATTCAGCGGTACAAAACAATACCGACAATGCACAACACGCGAATCGTTTAGCGCAAGATGTGCAAAGCAAAGCCAATAACGGCACGCAAGTGATGCAAGATACGATTAACGCGATGATGAATATTCAGCAATCAAGCCAAAAAATTGCCGAAATTGTCACCTTGATCGATGGGATTGCCTTTCAGACCAACCTATTGGCTTTGAATGCGGCGGTTGAAGCGGCGCGTGCGGGTGATCATGGTCGTGGTTTTGCGGTGGTGGCTGGCGAAGTGCGTGCCTTAGCGCAAAAATCCGCCGAAGCCGCTAAAGATATTAAATCTTTGATTGAAGATAGTGTGACTCGAATCAATGAAGGCACAGAGTTAGCGACCGAATCTGGCGAAGTATTAAACAGTATCAACCAAGCGATTGAACAGGTCACCGGTATGATTTCACAAATTGCAGAAGCCTCGGGTCAACAGGCTGAAGGGATTGAGCAGGTGCATCAGGCCATTAATGACATCGACCAAGTCACTCAGCAAAATGCGGCCTTAGTTGAAGAAACTTCAGCCGC
>NZ_DATCSL010000050.1:0-4265 GCF_036568485.1 Thiomicrospira sp. | reverse complement strand
TGGCTGATTTAAACGAACGCGCCGAAGACTTCCTGCGCCGCGACTTGCCCATGCTGCAAGGTTTGCAGATCGCTTAAATTCGATGCAGCTCGTTTTGACCCACCACCAGGCCTGGTGGTGTTTAGACACAAAAAAGCAGGCCTGGTGCCTGCTTTTTTATTTAACTCGATAAATCTAAACTTGAATCTTAAATTAGCTGTTGGACTCTTCTGATAACAACGTACTTTGAGTTTTATCTTTTTTAGCCTTGGCAAACGCAATATGCGAGAAATACAACGCCAAACCAACTAACGCAATGCCAACCGCGTAATACAATAAATCAATCGGTGTGCTCGGTTTTAAGTAAATCGCGGCTTCGAAAAACATCACTACCAATACCAATAAAATCACTTTGGCTAACTTATCTTTTAAATCGTCCAAGCTATTAATCACCAAAATTTGGCTAGCACCATAAGCTTTTTTGGCAATCGTGAGTTTAGAAATGAACAACTCGTATAAACCTAATGAGAAAATCAACATAATCGCGCCGATTAAGAAACCATCTACCGCCCCGATTACCGTACCAATCACTTTCGATTTTAAAGCCGCACGCTCGGCGTATTCTAAGGTGTGGTATTCACCCAAATAAGCTAGCAAGTGGAAGACTTCAACCGATGTGATATAAAACATCACAAACGCAATAATTAAACTCGCGATCACCGCTGACAACACCACCAAACGGCTGTGCCAAAGTACGGCCTCAAAGCCTTTCACTCCGGCGCTTTTCGTCTCGCAAGAACCGAATGTTTCATTAATTTTGTCACTCATATTTCGTCTCCGAGTTTAGGAATCTTGTTTAAGAATTTTCTAAGGTTTCAATTGTAAAATTGTGATTGGTATAAATGCATAAATCCGCCGCGATAGTTAAAGCATTTTTAACCATGTCTTCCGCGCCAATCTCACTATGGCGCATTAAAGCTTGTGCCGCCGCGTGTGCGTAGCTGCCGCCCGAACCGATGGCGATAAAGTCGTCCTGTGGTTCGATCACATCACCTGTGCCAGAAATTAATAACATGGTATCGGCATCGGCGACAATCATCATGGCTTCGAGTTTGCGTAACGCGCGATCGGTGCGCCAATCTTTTGCCATTTCCACCGCCGAGCGCATTAATTGGCCATTGTGGGTTTGCAAACGACCTTCGAAACGCTCAAACAAGGTAAAGGCATCCGCGGTCGCCCCCGCAAAACCAGCGAGCACTTTACCGTCATATAAACGACGTACTTTACGCGCATTGCCTTTCATCACGATATTGCCCAAGGTGACCTGACCGTCGCCGCCGATCACCATTTTACCGCCGCGTTTAACGCATAAAATCGTGGTGCCGTAGATTGTTTCTGGATGATGTTGCATAAATCTGTCCTCTATTTTTTCGCTATTTTACGCGCTCGCGGATGCGCTTGGTCATAAACCTGAGCCAAATGTTGCATATCCAACTTGGTGTAAATCTGAGTGGTGGATAAATTGGCGTGCCCCAATAACTCCTGCACTGCGCGCAAATCACCGCTGGATTCTAACACATGCGTGGCGCAGGCGTGACGCAAGCGATGCGGCGACATTTTGGTGGCCAGCCCAGCTTCACGTGTGCGTTTGTCTAATCTTAACTGCACCGAACGCGTGCTTAAACGCTGACCTTTTTGGTTAATAAACACCGCCGTTTCGTCTGGCTTGGCAAATTCGGCACGCGCTAACAACCAGGCCTGCATCGCGCTTTGCGCTTGTTGGCCCACTAAGGCGACACGCTGTTTATTACCCTTACCTAAAACCTTTATTGTGCCCGCGCTTAAACCATCCAGACCGGGTGATAAATCCAAACTCACCAGTTCGGCGACACGTAATCCGGCCGAATACAGCAATTCAAACATCGCCTGATCCCTAATGGATTGCCAACCTTCGATGGGTTGTTCGAGCAATTGACGAGTTTGGTCTACATCCAAGCTTTTAGGTAAGGGTTTGGGTTGTTTGGGCGCTTTAACAGTTTTGGCGGGATTATGTTGTATCAGCCCTTCGGTGAGCATAAATTGAAAAAAGCTGCGCAATGCCGACAACTGACGCGCGACACTACTGGCGCTTATGCCGACTTTAACGCGCTGCATCACAAATCGTTTGATGTCTTTTGAGGTCAATTCCACCCAGTTTAGGCTAGGCATGTGTTGCCATAATTCATCAAACGACCAGACCTGGTGCTCGTCCAATTTATCAGCCGAGTTTTGCGCGTCGACCGTCAAATGAAACGCCACAAACGTCAGCAAATCACGCTGATAATTGCTACGCGTATGCGCCGATTTATTCTGCGCCTGCATCTGATCTAAAAACCGTCTAATCTGCTGCATACATCCCTTTTACCATACCAACATAAAAAGCCCCTCCCTCAGCACCCAAAGGGCATAAAGGAGGGGGTTAAGGGGAAACGTATCAAAATCTTCGTGCCCTTCGTGGTTCAAAGACCCTCAAAACAACCGATTCAACCGAGCCGTAATCAACTCCGCCATGACCTTTAAAAAGTAGGTGCCTAAGTCGGGCTGAAAGCGATCGGTTGGACTGCCTAAGGCCAACACGCCCCAAACTCGATCCCAACCCAACGGCAAACAACACACCGAATGCACATCCGATTCGCCATGGAATAAACCGGTTTTCCATTTTTCTTCAATCAAGCCACACACCGGCTTACCGGGTTGCAGGGTTTCGCGTAGGTTTTTAACCCAATCTTGACGCACACCTAATTGACTGATGCCTTGAATGCCCTGACGCGGTACTTCCCAAGACACCAGCGTCATATAATCGACTTTAAACACATCACGCATTTGCGCGTAAATCGCATCCACCGCTTGCTGTTCGGTTTCGGCGGCCATCATCTGACGGGTGAGCTGTTGCACTTTATGCAATAAACGCCCGTTATCGCCCGCGATATCCACCAGCGAATCCACCTCGTCTTGCAGTTTTTCTTTTTGTTCGCGCAACTGCCAAACCTGACGTTCCAGCAAAGACACCGCTTTGCCAGACGACGGATGCGGAATGCTTAATTTGTCCAGCAAATTCGGAAACACATGAAAAAACTCAGGGTTGTGAGCTAAATAATTCGCTACGTGTTCGGCGTGAATTTCGTCGGCTTTAATCACCCGCTCACCTCATCGGTCAATTCTGCCTCAAATACCGTCGCCACTGGGCCGGTCATCCATAAAGGCGCACTCGACTCGCCGCTCCAGTGGATCAACAAATCGCCGCCGGGTAAACTCACCGTCACCGACTCATCCACCCTGCCCCACAAACGCATCACCGCCATCGCCGCACAGGCGCCGGTGCCACAAGCTTGGGTTTCACCCGCGCCGCGTTCAAACACACGTAATTGAATTTGTTGGCGCGAGATGACTTGCGCAAAGCCGACATTCACTCGTTCAGCAAAACGCGGGTGTGATTCCAACGCCGCGCCCAAAGCTTCCACTGGCGCCTGTTGAATATTCTCCACTTCAAGCACCGCATGCGGATTGCCCATCGACACCGCACCAATGCACCAGGCCTGGTTGAGCGCTTCGATCTCATATTGTTGCGCTTGCTCTGGCGCGTCAAACGGCAAGGCTTGCGGCGCAAATTTCGGCACGCCCATATTTACCCGCACTTGGCCATCGTCTTCCAAATACAACACAATTAAACCCGATGCGGTTTCGACCGGAATTTCACGTTTCTGGGTTAGGCCTTTATCAAACACAAAACGCGCAAAACAACGCGCGCCATTGCCGCATTGCTGGACTTCTGAACCATCCGCATTAAAAATTCGGTAACGAAAATCAGCCTGATCATTGCTGGGCTTTTCCACCACCAGCAACTGATCAAACCCCACCCCCGTGTGGCGATTCGCCCAAGCTTTCACTTGGTTCGCGCTAAACGTCATAGGCTGCGAAATGGCATCAATCACCATAAAATCGTTACCCAAACCGTGCATTTTTGTAAAACGTAAACCCATGCAATATTCCTAAAACCACCAGGCCTGGTGCTTCAACCACCCCAAAGCCTAATGAATATATTAAAAGACAGACAAATTATAAACCACTTACCAGCAATCAAGGGGGACTTAGTAAGTTAACCCACCTGTCCACTTCCCCATTAGTGAAACACTGGTAAAGTAGAGTTTTCTAGTTTTACTCGATAAGCTGCCGGTGGCAGATTACCCAGACTTTCATGGGTGCGTTCTTCGTTATAATCTAACCGCCAGAACCAAGCCATCTCCCTA
>NZ_DATCSL010000049.1:0-1099 GCF_036568485.1 Thiomicrospira sp. | reverse complement strand
GATAGCCGGTAAAACTTCTTTAACCATGTGTTCGGCAATTTCACCACGATCCCATGGGTTGTTACGTTCAACCTGCACCGTTTGAGGTTTATCAGCTGGTACACCACCATCGGTAATGATGGATGACAAATCTAAGTTACGTTGCTTAGCGGTTAATGGCTCATCAATGACTTTGAGTAGGTCGACTCGACCAACGAGGTCTTTTAATGAGCGAACACCGAGTTTGGCCATCCATTCACGCGTCTCTTTCGCCACGAACTCAAAATAGTGCATAACCATTTCGGGCAGACCAATAAAGTGCTCTTTGCGTAAACGTTCGTCTTGAGTGGCTACGCCAACCGCACAAGTGTTTAAATGGCAAATACGCAGATATTTACAACCCAGTGCAATCATTGGTGCGGTACCAAAACCAAAGGATTCAGCCCCTAATATGGCAGCTTTAATCACATCTAAACCGGTTTTTAAACCACCGTCTGCTTGCAAAATAACTTGTCCACGTAAATCGTTGGCACGTAGCACTTGATGAGTTTCGGCTAGCCCCATTTCAAACGGGTTACCTGCATATTTAACCGAGGTTAATGGACTTGCCCCCGTACCGCCGTCATAGCCTGAAATAGTGATCAGGTCAGCATAAGCTTTTGCAACACCGGCGGCAATCGTACCAACACCAGGCTCGGCGACCAGTTTTACCGAAATTAGCGCATTTGGGTTAACTTGCTTTAAGTCGTAAATTAACTGTGCTAAATCCTCAATCGAATAGATGTCATGATGCGGAGGAGGTGAAATTAGCGTTACACCTGGCACCGAATGACGTAGCTTAGCAATGGTCATGTCGACTTTATGTCCGGGTAGTTGCCCACCTTCACCCGGCTTCGCACCTTGCGCGACTTTAATTTGGATGACTTCCGCATTACGTAAATAGTGTGCGGTGACGCCAAAACGTCCAGATGCAACCTGTTTAATTTTCGACATTTTTTCGGTGCCGTAACGTGCAGGATCTTCAGCCCCTTCACCAGAGTTGGAACGTGCACCTAAACGGTTCATCGCAATCGCCAAAGCTTCATGGGCTTCGGGTGACAAGGCCCCTAATGAGATACCA
>NZ_DATCSL010000048.1:0-81381 GCF_036568485.1 Thiomicrospira sp. | reverse complement strand
CTTCGAGGTGATGCGGGCACGAATGCTCTACACCACGAAGCACAAGAAGAAGGCACCGACTGCGAAGGTCTCTCCTTTCTACAAGAAAACCATCGGTTACGGACTGCCGGACTTCGCAGAGGAACTCAACTACGGAGTCGACCTATCAACCATCTGAGGGTGGTATCAGATTGATGGGGTGAAGGTGCCCCATCAACCATTAAATCCGTATACCCTTTTTTTTAAATTCCTCCTCTTTTATTTATCTCCTCTATTCTTTCCTCGGGCCTAACCTTGTGCCGAGGATTGAATAGATTAAAAAAGAAGACCTTATGAGCATAATACGCTTCTCTAAACACAGCCATTACCCAAAGTACGCCCCAACTCAATATTGCTGCAATACCTTTTATTAATGCATCCCAGAGTGGCCTTAGGGCGTGCTCTAGGCCTGGCAATTTAGCAATGATCATGATGATTAGGACAGCAATTGAAATATACAAAAAAACCGTGCTCACTTTTGTTGCTCCGTTGCTGCTGATATTAAGCGTTGATACTTGCTAGCGAAGTCTAGGCACGCCATTCCGTTCTTAATGTTTACGCGCCTCCTATAAGGTTTAAATATGAGCTTTTCTCGTTCCTCGCCTTCAGCGTGTTTTATCGGTGTGGTTAGATTGGGTATCCTTATGTGGTACAAGCGGTGCCCAATGGTTAGTATGCATTCACCAATGCCTAAAGCAGAAAGCTTGTCTATGCTCACCTTCTCTGTTTCTTGTTCACGCCAACTTGAGCCTTGGCTGTCACCGTCAGCGGCATTTAATTGCGGATCAACCCTTAGCGTTACCTTGCTTTCGGAGTTACTCTCCCCTTGTGAGAGGGTTTCGATGTAGGTTTTTGTCGTACCCAAAGCCTCAGATATTTCTTTTGCTGATTTAACAGACCCAAATCTGAAATAGGCCTTATTCCAGTTGTTCTGCATGATAATGTCCGCAAACTCTGGGCTTGTTTCTGCTAAGTTACCTAGAGCCTGAAAGCCCGGCATCAGAATCACATTTGCCGATCTTGCCTGCTCAAACAATCTTGCAATACCTGGCACGGCATAGCTCCCCATTTCGTCGGCAAATATCAAGTATTTTGGGTTGGGTCGTTGAGCTTCGGGTAATGATTGGGCGCGATATACCGCTGTTCTTAAATCTGACATAATCATTTTTGCAGCATTAAGTGCGGCCACATCCTTACTCATTGTGGGAAGCATGATGTAAAGCATTTTATTGTTCAAGACAATATCGGTAAGGTTTATTTCCGGTTTGTAGGTACAAAAGATTTCACCAAACTTTCCTTGTGCAAATTGAGCCAGTCTCCCGGCCATGCCGCCAAGCGCATCTTTTAGCTTTGTTACATCAACTTGCCAGTGATACTCCTCGCCAA
Organism: Thiomicrospira sp.; assembly: GCF_036568485.1. Taxonomy (GTDB): domain Bacteria; phylum Pseudomonadota; class Gammaproteobacteria; order Thiomicrospirales; family Thiomicrospiraceae; genus Thiomicrospira. The sequence goes on along the minus strand of NZ_DATCSL010000048.1, from coordinate 79,977 downwards.
CTTTTACTTTAACCCGGTATTTATCCAAGAAAACCTCTAGTGCCATTCGTTCTTTTGATGGCGGGATTTTTCTCATCAACTCATCAATGGCTTTTGGTGATTGGAGTAAGATGGTCAAGTCTGTAAAGTCATACAGAATATTGGCTTTCTTTAATGCGCCTACAAACACTGTTAAAGCTTGGTTTGCTGTTTGACGATAATGATCAGCTCCAGGGTTGTTTTCGGCTGAAGGCGCAAGATTCATGATGCGACTCGCCACCTCATCCGCATCCCCTTCAAGCAAGGGGTTATATGTATTTGAGCTGCTAGGATCATCCAGGTTTAAAACATAAAAATCATCGGCTCTTCCAATGGCTCTAGCCAAATAACCCAGCTCATCCCGGGTATCAGCATCCAGTTTGGCATCAATGAAGATATAGCCCCCACCCTTCACCATTTGTTGAAAAATAAAATACTTGCCTAGTGTTGTTTTCCCAACCCCGGAAGCACCTATTAGAGCTATGTGCCTATTTAAAAGGTCATAAGGAACCGGAACTTCATTTCCTGTATCCTTCGCAAATCCAGCAATAAGCCCCTCGCCCTTGTATGGCTTTGCCGAAGGAAGAATAAAGTCTTCATCTAGTGTTGCATCAACCCGATCTAACTGATCTTTTGCTCGGTTATATGCAATTAAACTTGCACCGGCACTCGCTGAAATTGCACCTGCTACAAATGCCTCACTAGACCCTAAAAAATAAGGCAAGCTCGCAGCTAAACCACCACCAATTGCAGACAGGCCTAATGCGTCTTGAAAACCGGCAAGCGGTTTAATTTTCTTTAACCTCATATACACAGCCAACCCAAAACAAAAAAGCACTCCGAGGAGTGCTTGTTGAACTACAAAAGTGCGCCAGAAAAGTCATCACAACAAAGTGGTTTTTCAGGCTTATTTACTAAAAGGGTGTATCCAAGAAGCTTGCTTTCTTCAATCAGTTTTTCCGCTTCAATTAGCGGCAAATCCGGGTCAACCAGCAAGACTCGAATGCCATTAGCGCCCAACTGGGGAAGGTCTAGCTGCTTCAAATCCTTTACCGCTTCAACAACTTCGTTTTCCATGATTCTTCTTTTTGCGAAAAAGACATGGGCATCTGACATTTTTACAAAGCCTGAAATTGTTGGCAGATTTATGGATATACGTTTCATTTTTCATCTCCTGTTAAATTTTCTCAAAGCACATGTGCTCAACAGGAGTAGTGAATATTTAGCAAAAGGTTGATTTGGTTAGGGGCTTGGTGATCTGCATGATGCTATCTCCAGCATTTTTAATGTTTCAGCGTTGACTCCGTAGGTACAAACAGTTCCATCTTCTAAGTGTTTTTCAAACCAGTGAAACAAGCCTCCGTCAAAAACACTGGTCTCATGCCATTCTCCAATATTAGAACGCTCAACCGGTATTCCCTTAAACTGCCCCGCCCAAGTGGTTGGAAGGGGGTCTATAGTAGTCGCGTTTGTAATGGCTGAAAGCATTGCCAGTGTTGCGATAAATAGCAATCTCATATCTATGTTCCTTTTTGATCGACTGCTTTAAATAGTGAGGTTCGCCCAATAGTCTCAAGCTCCAGTTTTTTTGATTTAAATCAAAAAAACTAAAAAAATTTGAGGTTTTGTTCAAATTAGAAAAACATCTGCACTCTATACACACGGGTTTACCCAATGTTTACTTTTTAATAAGGGAATGAGATATATGAGTGCAAATTTAGATCGTTTAAAAAAAGCTGTTGCCGACCTTGATCTGGGTGTAGATATTGATGTCATGGAGCGTGGGTGCATTGATAAGCGCTTTGCTGGCCACGACCCTGCATCAGGAGAGGAAATTATTTATGACGAACCTATTTCCGAAAACGATTTTCTGGTTGGTTATAACAACTATTACATTGGCTTTGATAACGTGCAAATAAGCGCGATGAATGATGAGCAATTGAACCGTGCACTACTTGAGGGTTTGGCGACCATCATTTAGATCTACAGTGCCCTCCTCTTGAGATAATTTTATTTGACTGAGTAAATTTTTTCTTATAGTGTATAAACCAATTGCGCCCTTGAGAGTAACCAGCCTAAACAATAATTGGCTGCTGAAATCTAGGGCTTTTTTGTTTTCAGGGAATTCAAAATCATGGATAACAAGGTTGCGATATTAATTGATGATGGCTATCTAGCCAGCTAGTTAATATCTGCATCAGTGTCGCAAGATGGGTTTTTTTATCGCCTATGGTTAGACAGTATCAATTAACTTGGAAACGACTAAAGCTCTCAACAACTTTAACAATGAACTTTGCTGATAGGAGGCAAGCCGGTTCATGTATTGTGTCATTTTTATTTGTATCACCTACATCAACTACAGACTTAGCAGCTAAAAATAGAGGTTTTCTAGGCGATTGAGTTGCGGCTTCATATAATGAAGAAATCTCCATCTCTAAACCCATAACCTTTCTATGCTGCGCTGAAATTTCTATCATCTTTTCACTGCTCGCAATTACCGCGGAGCCGGATACGACAGGGCCAATTCTTAATTGAAAGTCTAGGTAATTTTTAGGAAGCTGCAAGCCTTCTTTTAGGTGAGCAAGAGTAGTTCCCTCTTCAATCATCTGCTGTATGCGTACTTTTAAATCATTATCTATTTGCTGCTGATATGGTTCAGATTTAAACCCTTTATCTGTGACTTTTCCAACAGAATAATCCCAAACTGTATCAGCAACAACGATATCCAATAAGCCAACTTCTCCTGGAAAGCCTGCACATATCCCACTCATTGTTACCAAACTTGGCTGAAAATAGTCTATGGCCTTGGCAACTGAAATAGCGGTATTAACTGGCCCCATTCTTGGAGGTACAATACAAAGCCCCTTTAAGGAGCCTATCGATATTTCCTGACAATTTAGTCCCTTTACATTTATAAGATTCCCAACTTCAGCAGAGGTGGAGCGATATGCCATCCTTTCTTTTGTCAGTGCACAAAATATCAAAAAATCGAATTTTGGTTTGCTAATCACTCTTTTTACAATTCGCTCAAGACTGAGTTGCCATTCCTTTGAGCGTTCAAGATACTGGACAACTGTCACTCCATGGATATTAAACTTATCTATATTCTCAATAGAATGAAGATCATATCCTGTTATGGCAAGAGACTTAGTATCATAATTCTTACTTTTAGAAAAGTCCTCAATTAGCTCTAAAGAAACGTCAGCTAGGGTTGCGTTTTGTTCTGAAATAGGTAAATAGAAATCAAAAATAATCAAATCAAACTGTGTGCTATACAAGTGCCTTTTGGCACAATTTAAATCTGAACAAATAGTGAAATTAAATGTTACAAGTTCTTTAGTTTTTTCGATCACTTGTTTAATATTATCTATTTTATCAATGCTGTCTTCAATTAATAGTATTTCCATTTAATCTCTCAAAAAATCTATAGTTGCATCTTTCCAAGCTTGAGAACCTTTTTCATAAGCTTGAATAATAATATTATCCATTCTATATAGTTCTTTAATTTTTCTTTCAGCTTCAGGCATAGTGCAATACTCATGCTCTACTTCTACATGAGAGAATTGCGTTAAAACTATTATCGGTAAAGATATTTTTTTTAAGTATCTAAGCTCCAAAATAACCTCTATACCTCCTGAGGGCATGGAAACGGGAGTGCCTTCTCCTGGCTTTGCCGGATGACTAGGAAGAGACATATCAAGTATAATTTTGTCCGGGGTGGAGTTGTTTAGGTAGCGAACTGTATCAAATACATTTCCATAACGCTTAATGTGGAATTTATCTGAAAAACTTTTGATTAAGCTCTCAATTTCTTCAAATTTAAAATCATCATCTTCAACAACTAAAATATCCATAATTAATAACTCACATCAAAAACAAACGAAGCGATAACTTCCTTTTCGACATTTGAAAACTCATACTTAACATCACTTATATAGCCTTCATCTTCCATTTGTCTTAATTTTTTAATTCCACTTTCACCTTCAACAACGTGTGCGTCTTCAAAATTCTTTTCGAAACATCGTGCTATTCTAGCTTTAACCAGCTCAAGCTCATCTGAAGTGCAGACCTGAGAAACTAATGATATTTTAATTGAGCTTGTAGAGAAACTATCATCAACCAAAAATTCTACTTTTCCACGTTCAGAGCCATGTTTTGCAGCATTGAAAACTAAAATATTAAGTGCGTCATATATTGCAAAATATAAACCACCGCTTAGGGTAAAACGACTCTCATCAATATCAACTTTTAATAACGGGTTAAAGCCTCCGACACGATCCTTAACCTCAGATATGACAGCTTTAAAAAGTAAAACTAAGTTTGCTGAAGGCGAGGCGATAGATGGTTTATTGAACCAGGAAACTATTGTTCTGAATTTATCTGTTGTTATTGCATTAACTTCATGACAGAAGTCTTGAGCAAGTTTTTTATCACTTTTATCTAACCCACTAGAATCAAATCCAAAAGTTCCATATCTAGATCTAAATTCACCCAAATTTTTTCTTATAAGCTTGAGGTCCTCTTCAACACATCGCCAGCAATAATCAGTAATAATATAAGGAATACCCGCCGCATACTGATGAACAAAAAATGAGTTACAAACATCTTTAAACATATTATTAGCAGTAATTACTTTTGGTTGAGTATTAAAACTCGGATGAAGCCAACCATCAGGAAACTTTCTGCTATTTATATGTAAGTAGTTAGTTTTTAAACTTTCCAACATCTCTTCATAAGAAGAAAACCAATTATTAAATTCATCCTCAAACCTTTTAATTAGAAATAACCGTTTAAACCTTTCTTGTTTTTTAATGCTCTCAACTTCAGCAATAGCTGTACCCTCAATAGTTCCATGACGAATTCTTCTCCCTAAGTAAGAAGCTATACCAAACAAATTGTTTGAACAGAATTCTGAATAACATGACAAAAGATAAGAACCTACAAGATCCTTGCTAGAAAAACCAGTGCTTACTTTTTCCCAATCAATAGCTGGTGTTGTGTTATCAAAGTAAAAATCTGAATCTTCTAATTGGATTGTTATCTTGTTCAAAAAGTGCTCTCCTACCCATTTCGTAAATTTGGTAGGTTCCACATAAATCCTGGCATCATCTATGGTCTCTTTTTGCTTACTTATCTGAACATCAATTCTTAAATTCTTTGCACGCTCAATTATTGATAAATCTTTATACTTATTTCCGTACCAGTCTAATATATTAGCTCTTTCTTCTATGGCTGCAATTGGTTTGTCAGTCAAATTGAATAACTTACTAATAAATGTTTCATCACAGATATCAATAAGATGCTCAGTAACAGATGAGGAAATATCATTAATATACTTAATAAGATCTAAAAGACTTTCAAATTTCTTGATAGTAATTTCTTGTATTACCCTTCTCAATGAATGTTCTGCTAAGTCTGTTTGATTTGCTATAGAAATTAAGCATGCAGAAACAAGTCTTAGTTCATCTGTTTTAGCACTACTCTCAATCATCTGAAGATATTCACCTGGGCATATAAATCCAATATCTTTTGTAGAGGACATTAGTTTCACAAAAAGTTCTTCTTGCCCTGAAATATCTCCATTCATCTTATTGATTAAATTTACCAACGCCGTTGAGTTCTCAAGAAGAGAACTGTCTTTCGAACTGTATTGGTCAATATTTAAATTTTCATTTTCTTTATAAGATAAATCTTTCAAATCGTGAACTTCGGAGAAATAATATGAAATTTGCGATTTCTCAAACTCCGTAAGTTCAAAAAACTTATTTGGATTTCGATTGTATAATGCGTAGTGGACAGTTTTGTACTTGAAACATTCATTTAGTTCAATTAGCAGAAATGTCTGTCTAAAAAAGTTCTCAATCTCGTTGTTACGATATATTATAGAAGATTCGCTAATTTTAATATTTGAAAGTAAATTGAAAGCTTGAATTAATTCATTATTTATTTCTGTCTTGTCAATGGGCAAATAGTTGCTTGATCTAGAAACACTAGCCAGGTATAAAAAGGTATCTATTAGTGAAAAGCTATAGAATGAACTTAGTGTTTTCTCGAATTCATCTACACTCTTAGGGATGTGAAAAACAAAACTTTTAATGATATTATTAAGCGCGGATTTTCGATTTGTAGCTTCAACTCTTTTGTAAATGTTGAAGTAATCAGTTCTAGGGTTGCTCAATTCCTTTATCACTAGCTCAACATTTTTTATGTTGTCCAGTTTGGCTTTGAATAAAATATTATCGATTTTAGTTAAAATATTTTCTTGGTCAAGGAGTCCATCTATGCTGTTCTTTATGAAAAATAAAACTCTTACTAGAAATAGTGAATACTTTTCATCATCCATCAGTGTATTTATCAAAACACATACTTCTTCTAGTCTTTCGTTTTTTATTAGCTCTAAAACTTGGCAATAATCATGAAGCACACCAGTCAGGATGTCGGAATTTCTTTCAAGATTTGAGAGGATAACTTTTGGATGAACAACTTCAAGTTGAAGCATTTGAACAGGGGAGCTACTGATGAAACTTCTTAAAACACCATTATCTTTAAATAAAAAGTTATTTCTTAACGCTTCAGTAGAATTAATATAGTCTGACTCTGAACAACTGTTTTTAATCCTTGTAAGCGTCTTTATCACTTGCTTAGGATCTCTTGAGCCAATTACTGCTCTAAGAGCGTTCTTTGTCTTTATCGATTTAATTTTATTAAAAGAGTTAAACTCAGAGCGTATTTTCATTATTTTTTATATTCCAGAATCGGGATCAACTCGCGAAAAATTTGAGGCACGAGTTCAGGTGGCTTAAATTTTAAAGTGGCTGTATCAATAACTACCATCATTGCATAACTTCCTTGGAGTTGAATTCAGTAGATGGGAGCTTTACTTATATATAAATGATTATATGCTAATGAGCCTTAGGAGGAACCCTTAAATTATTAGTTTTCTCTTGTTACTCTCTAGCGGCCTCTCTGGTTATTTCTATACCAATCGCATCAGGGTGACGGGTGAGTAATAAACTTCTTTAATATGTAAACGCTGACCAATAAGCTAACAAACCCTACAATTTTCATGTAAGCCGTGAAATTTTAGCATACCCTCCTATGCAAAGGCCTGCGTGTTTAAAAGCAAGTGCATTCAACATCTGGAGCTTGATTCATTTATATGCGCTTTCACTATTCCAGTTGAGAATATTTAACTGGAGAAAAATAATGCAAGACGAAGAGCTTTATGAGGTATTGATGCTTCTGGACGCACTTGAGCAAGCTGAGCATAATGAGCTTGTGGAGGCGCGTGAACTCAATCATGAGATCCTTGTTACGGAGGATGTTGTAAACACAATGCCTTCCTCACAAGCATTGGTACTGCCTTTAGCTAAAGATAAGTGGGCTTGGCGTCATTCTGCCGTTACATGGGCGGTTGGTTCTATAGCTCTTATTGGTGGGCTTTATGAACCAGGCCTGATGGTTTTGATTGGCATTTTCTTACTGCTTCCTCGGCTAATTATGCATGCCAATGGCGTGTTTAACTAGCAATTCAACCCAAGCACTCTTCGGAGTGCTTTTTTGTTCTTGCCTTAACGTGATCTTCAATTTATCCTAACTTTCTCACTTTATTCCTATGAGCAGATAGGAGGATTAACCATGAGAAAACCAACTGAAAAAATGATTGCGTATGCGTCTGACATCCACCTTTATTCCCCGAACGATTTTACAGATGAAGTTCGGGCAGACTTTGAGCTAACCCGTAAATATATTGAAGAAAACAAACGCTTTTTGAAACGGAAAAAACTGTTTGCGCCAACTCAGAAATCTACATTAGCGTTGATGTTTCCAACACGGGTAATTGTGATGTGGGTATTTGTGATTGCGTGGGTTTTAACGATGACTTTTATAGCCTTAGAAGACCCAAAAACCGATTGGGTGGGCACAATAATGGCAATTTTTCTTTTTTTTATAGGACCAGCAGTTTTTTACAATGTTGTAACCTATAGACTAGAGCGACTAAAAGTCCTCAATTCAATTAGTGGGGTTAATGATTGCCAAGCTCAAGGCTACCCCGGCAATCCGGGCATGTTTTATCCAGGTAATCCAAGCATGTTTTATAACGGAACCAATCCTACGAGTAGACCAGGCTGGACAACACGGGAAGATTAACCCCCTTCTTAGGGGGTTGTTTATTTTACAAAACGTTTAGCCTTATCTAGCGTCTCGACACCCTTTTGAACAGTCCCATCAATAAAATCATTACCCGCGTCAGCGGCTCTTCCGAGAGCGCCAGCTGTTGATGTTCTGCGCTCTCTTTCTGCCTCAGTCTTAGCATCGTCACGTTTTTGCGCAAGTGTAGCCTCTTGTGTGTTCACAGCTCCGTTTGCCGTAGCAAGCGTGGTTTCTGCTTGAAGCTCAACTCTTGCAGTATCTGCGGAGATTCGCCCAGGCACACCACTTGTTTGTGTGCCAGCTTGTGTTGCTGCAACCTCTGCCTTACCTCTAACCCCGCTTCCTGTTTGAAGACCTGCCTGAACCTGAGATCTTGGGTCTGGAATATCTTGGCCAGCCAGAGCAACCCCGTCGGTCGCACTCTCTCGGGTTGATTGATGGGTTTGTGATAGATTGTGCAGCGATTGTTGCCGCTCTAGCATCATTTCGCGTGCTTGCTGAATCTGAGCTAACGCTTGATTGGCCTGCTCATTACTATCGAAATGGCCCGATGAATAGGTTAACGCTAGCTGTTGAGTATCTTGTGCCGTCCGCTCGACTGCATGACTGGTGGCAATTTTTTCATTTGCAATTGCAGCTTGCTTGAACCCATCTGAGGCTTCTTGATTTACGCCTTTGGTTGCTTCGCTTAGAGCGTTAAATATTTGTGATGCTTGCTGTGCACGCTGTGCTTGTTCTTCACCCGAAGCAGACCGAACCCACTTATCAAGATCGGCGAGTTTAACAGACTCGGTTGTGCCATCCTCTTTTTTAAAGGCGATACCGATACCGCCAGATGCAGAGGCTGATGCACCAGTACCAAATACGCCTTGACCAGGTGTTCCCATTGTAAACTGCATACTTCCATCAAGTCGTGCATTCGCATCCCTTGTTAGCTTGTCAATCGCCTCACTCGATGTTGTCATGTCCACGCCGGTTTGCGATGAGCCACCAACTGTACCTGTTTCGGATGTATTGGTGGTGGTATTGGAACCTTTGCCAGCCCCTAAGCTCTGCATGAGTGAGCTGGTTGCTCTATCCGTGTACTGGCTTGCCGCTTCAAAGGCTTGGTTTCGCTCTGATGTAGCTTGTTGTGTAACCTTGGATGCTTCACCTGAAAGCATGGTTGCCGCTTTTTGCGCCTGCATCGCCATCGATGTCCCACCTACGCTGGCACTAATGCCTGAGTAGTCTAGGTGTCGTGTTGCGCCTCCAAAATGAGAGTCCGACCCCATGTTCCCACTAACGGTTCTCATGGCCAGCATTTGTTGGTCAAGCGTTGAGTTGTGTGCTTTCACATTTCCATAGTCACGATTACCGGATGTGGCAAGTTCGGCTCCTTTATTTGCAAACTGGGTACCAATCCCCCCTGCAATATAAGAGGTAAATGCGTTACCCCCTTTAATAATCCCCCAAGTAATCATGGGGACTGCTGCGGCTAACGCGGAAGCGGCCAAAACAAAATTATTTGTTCGCGCATCAATCAACGCTGTATTCATGATGCTGTATCCGGTTGCAGCAACACCGGCTAAGTTTCCTTGCGCATACAACTGAATCACATAATTTATGATGCCCAGTGTTGGCTCCCACAAAGCCAACCATAAGAGAATCGCACCATAATTTTTGGCCACCTTTAAGCCACCCGGCAACATCATCATGACAAACATAATCGGGGTTAATCCAATAATGAAAGCCTGTAACACTGAATAGGCATAACCGGCTAAGTCCTGAAACAAGATCGCCGACATCGCCCATGAAGACCTTTGCGATTGTTCAGCTGATGCAACAGCAAACCCCATGTTGGAAGCCTCAGTTCCCACTTGTGCAGATAGCGCCATAATGGATGGCCGCATGGTATTAATAGCTGCTGCCTGCTCAAGAGATCTGGCTGAATCATAAGATGTGGTATTAAACACATATTTTTGGGCGGCGTTAAGGGTGTTCACGAGCCAAGTATCGCCTCCCGTTAAGCCTGCCTGCTGTTTAAACCACTCGGTTGAGGCGGTGTTTAGGTATTTCTGAATATATTCGAATGACCCTTTTGCGCTAACACCGGGGTAAGAGGAGGATACAATTGTTTCGCCACTTGCGCCAACGGGTAGCCCCGCCTCTTTACACGGCGCAACAACACCCGTTGGCCGGTTTCCGCTGTAGACCACGGTAAAAATAGAGGGGTTAACATTCGAAAACACGCCGCCATTACCCCAAAGGTTATCTGATACCAGTATTTGACTGGAAGATACCCATCCGCCCGCAATACTTGGCACCACGCAATCCTGCATAAATCGGTTTACACTTGCTCTTAAATAGGGCGATTGAACTTCAACTTTTGTTGAGGCTGAAATTAAAGAGTTTGTTAGGTTAAATGCTCCGCCGGTAGATAACGAAAGTCCGTTTGGCGTAGTGAAATGTTTCTCGATTAGCGCGGTAATATTGTGCCCAAGCGTTGTAACTACAGCGGCAGGAACCGCTACAACCGCTGGCACATTTTGAACCATCTCACCGTTACCAAACACAGGATCCCAAACATAAACATTGGATTTTTCTTTTATTCCCACCGTCCCCATAAGAGCAACGCCTAAAATAACCGCACCTATCCGCCGTCCATCCATTCCGCCTTGTATGGACATGGTTGACATAATAAGAACACTTACAACGCCAACGAAGGCTACCAGAGTCAAAAAAAATGACTCATTCATCATGCCTGAGGCTGCGAGTAAAATCCCAGCTAACACACTGGCATTACCAAAAGCATAAACCGTCCATGCGTCATTGGGGCCCATTGGATTAATGTCGGCTACCGCCAGGCCTGGTGAAGCCAAAAGGAAAAAGAGGCTAATTTTGATGAGTAACTTCAATTCTATCTCCTCCCTTAATAACCGGCAGGCCGTGAATTACCAACGCCGCGTGCAACCATTTCACCAAAGGCCATGCTTCCTACAATTCCCGAGTGACTGGCTTCACGCACGATGGCTTGGTGAATCAGATTTAGAGTTGACATTAACTCATCCTGCCATTGATAAGCAGCCACCAATCTTGACTGTTCGCGCTTCTGAGCCTCCATTAAGGTGTTAATCATTTCACGCACTGTCTGTTTTGCAACATGGAACTCAGCCTGTGCAACGCCCTTATTGTCAAGGTTTTGTGGCGTACCGATCCAGGCATTTAAAACACCTTCAGCAATAAGAATTGCGATTAAGTTTGAATATTCAGCGATCAATTTCAGGCTTATGTCCGGGTAAACGGCTGCAATATTGAGCATTCTGTAAACCGGTAGCGGTGACATCTGAATAAGAGCAACCTCATCAGCAGATAATGGTTGTCCTAACCGCACTTTTTTAGCAGCGCTGGTAAGCTTTGCCTCAACATCGGCAAGCAGTCCGTGACGAGAGATTAGAGGATTCCTTCCATTCAGGTCTTTGACTTTTACATGAACCGGGTTTTGGCACATTAGGAACGTACCTTCCGTTGTAGCAGGAGTGTTAGCTGGTGTTGCGTTACCATTGGCTTCATTACAGAGAACAAATACCTCATTCTCAACACCTTGCGAAAGCCGATAAATCGCCTCTAGCTCAAAGTTTTCCGGTCTTGAAAATGAGCTTGGCTCATATCCAACCAATAATAAATCGATTAGCTTGGAAGCTTGCCCACTCCAACCTGCATAGCTACTTGTTTGAGGCTCATAGTTTTCAATTGCAAAGCCTTTTCTGGTTTTTGTATAACCATTAGTTGTGAGGAATAATTCTTTTACGGCTGTAGAGCTGATTCCCATGTCAGTCAGCACCATCCATGTTTTATTTCCAACAAGGTCTGCGTACTTGGCTGCACTGCTGTTTTTATCAGGCCGTCCATTCATCCAGTCTGTTAGTCTGTTAACGCTCTGTTTAAAGTTCTCACAGCCTGACGACATGGCTTTAAAAAAATCGGTAGAGCCGCTTGATTGTGAATATTCATTTGAACACATTGATTTGGCCGTTCGCTGTTGCGAGTTACCATCTATACCAAGCTTATCCATACCGGCTTGCACTAAGTTTTGTGCCGCATTGCAGCTATCAATAGACATGGAGTTAGCCATTTGCGCCAAATCTTGCATGGTGGCGAGTACGTCTGCGCAGATAGGGCAAAACAGACGAATCCCCTGCTGAACCACAAAGCCCGTCGAATTAGCCATAATATTTTTAATCAATTGCTCAATTTGAGAGCCATCTATGTAGCTAAAAGAGCCAAACGTAAAATCAATACCGGAGCACCCGGCGGAATAGGATGGCGGCGTAACTGAAATTAGTTGCACGTTGCTGGTGGCAAATCTAACCCTCGCACCACCGCCAGTATGAACATTACGCGCTCCTGCTGAGAATGAACCCGCGCTGTAAGTTTGCACGGAAGCGCCTAAGAGGTTCTGAAATGCATCATTCGCTGATTGATTGGTAGCAACCGATGAGGCGTGGGTCGTTGACGCGCCCAGTGCCAAAGCCATGCTTAAAACCAAAACAATATTTTTACGCTTTGCCATCTTCCCTATTTCCTTTTAAGTCTTTAAGGAAATAGTGTTTCTTGATTAAAAAGATGAGAAGCAGCGCTATCAGTACCGGCGCAATCAATAGCCACCCGCTTAAGGAGCTGTCTTGCACAACTGTTTGCTGATTGTTTAGTGATGGAATAGGGAGTTCAACCTGTGCCTGAAGCGTTTCCTCAGGCTTGGCTTCCGTTAAGGCCTCACTCTCCTGCAACGCCTTAACTTGCTCAAAAGATCTGATTGGCTGTGGTATCGACACGTTTTTACCTCATGGTCTTAAGCAGCATTGTGTACCGTTCCAAAGCAAGTAAGAGCTCTCTTCCTTGGTTTGGAAGTTCATTGGCGGGAAATACCCCCAGCGAATTTCTGGCTGTCCAATATAAATCGGTGTGCCTACATGGGGAACGGGATCAATAGGGTTTATACGAAATTGTGTTTTAACCATAATTGGATTAAAAAATGCATAGCATTGAGCGGCTGGGGTGAGTGTCGTTTTCAACAAACCTATTCGCGCACTACGTGCCAAGTATTTAGCTAAAGTTAAACCATTAGATTGTTGTTGTGACGATGTTGAGTTTGGGTTGCCTGACATTGGATACATGTGCCCCCACGCTCCTGCGCACCAAAAAAGCGCATCGATAGGGTAGTAAACTAATGCACTTGCTGCATCAATTGCACATGCTGCATGAGCTATCGGATTGCTAAAAAGAATCGACTCCGGCGAGAAAATATTGCTCCAGCTATCATCCTGCCATATTGGATCAATTTCAGTGATGTATCCCACCGCAAATCCGTTTGAGCTTGCCATGCAAACGCTACTAAACATTTGCAGCATTGCAAACAAGGGGTATTGATACCAGTGAACTTGCTTTCTGTCGCCCTGTCCGCTGGTCGTGTCGGTTGCCCCCTTTCCGGCACCAGACATTTGTTCGTAACCCCCCAATACCTTTACCCCACCCAGACTGTGAAAGCACCCAGGTTTTGCGGTGACTTCTGCAACATACGAGGGTTCATGGTAAGTCATGCCAATACCCGTAATTGGAATACCGGTTGTAATTGATGGGCAAATACAAATTGGCGGTTGTTTAAGTGTAGGCGGGTTTAACCCTCCTCCAACCGGAACCCCAGCCACGGTGATAGGGAATAAATTATTCCAGTTCGTATCGGTAATTGGATTATAAAAGCGTCCGGTACAAACCGATGCGCTTGACACCGCTGAGTAGAGAAAACTACCAAGCACCAAAAAAATTGCTATCCCCTTAGTCCATTTCATTCCAGAATCTCTCTAAATTAGTTAATGACAGGTTTTCGATCTCAGCAATCGCAATCCTGTTACCCAGTGTTCCTACAAGTGATGGATAGGATCGGACGTTTAGCTTCTCTATAATCCAGGTGTAGGCATAAAAAATGGGTCTGTTTACCTCTTCTGCGAGACCCGCCAAATTGCCGCCCACGGCAACCAAGTAAACCCCTGTTGGGTGTTTTGATACTAAATGAAGGGCCGCTTTTTTTTGCTCATCGTTAGATGGGTCGAAAAAAAACATTTTTGTTGTTGGCTTGGTGTAATCAAGTGGATTAACCTGCTGCCCCTTTCTTCCTACATAGACTAATCGCCCATCCGTTGTGGGAGCGGTTATGTCATCTTGCAATGTGATTGTGGGATCAACGAGTCTGAGTTGGTCTTTGTTGGCTGGATGGAGATTCACATAAGGTAGGTTTTCAAACTGTTCTCTGGCTTTTTTGGCCATGTTTCGATTGATGTCGTCCCAATTAACGCGCCCCATCTCAACTGCAATAGTTGCAAAAAGGCTGGGTTCTGCAATTGGAAAGGTTGTCCCGACAACGCCAAGGTCATGAGCGTAAGAGACCGAGGATCCAAGACAACAGGCCAGCACCACGCTTCTTAACGCTCGCATGACGCTTCCTTAATAATGACGGCACGACCAACATCCTCATTAACGCCACCGGCTTTGGCAAACACCCTCACTCCGGTTGATCTTAATGCTTCTGCAACATTGATTGAACGTATTGCCGAAAGCATTATGTTGTAATTAGTCTCGCCCTCAGGTGAAGCATATCCGGTGGCTTCATAACAAATTTTTGGGTTGAGTTGCGGAACCGGCTCATAGGGTTGTTGAGTGTTATATTCAAACCGGACAATCCATTTTTGAGGCGACTCAGATTTAATTAGCTTAAAGGTCTCATGCTCAACCAATCTTTCAGATCTAATGGTTTGATGTTCCGCCACAGTGACGGTATTGACTTCGGTTGCCGGTATATCAACAGGTATAACAAACATTTTAAAAAAACCTCTGTAAGTAAGTTTGCAAGGGTGCAACGGTTGATCGTGCTGTGCCAGTCCATCTCCACTCCCTTATCATTTCCCCGTTACGCTCTCCGATAAACATAGGCACATAAACCCCATCTCTTCGCTTGAAGGAGTCAACTGCATCTTCGAAGGCTAATCGAGACCCATAAATCTCATAGTGATTTTTTAACAATTCGTAATCGAGCCTCATGCCTTGAAGCATGACCCACTGGTAAACTGAGTCGAAACTATCCAGTGCAGCTCTGTCAGCCATTCCATTGAAAAGCGTAAGAATCAACCGTTCTTTTTCACCGGTTTTGAGCATGCGCTGTGCGGCATAGAAAAATCTAACAATTGGTTCAGGGTTGATGCCATCACCGGAAACCCTTGCAGGCAAGATAGGTCTAAAAACAAACACTAGGTTGCGCTCTGCTAAGGCGCTCAAGTTTGGATAAATCATTTCGTAAGCTTCCTTACAGTGGCCACAACCAAAGTCTGCATACATGTACAAAGTATCCATCAGTCTTGACTCCGCAATAACAGGTGACGCCGCCAGTGCTGTGACAGAGGCTAGTGAGTTTTTAATTAATTCTCGGCGCGTGATTGTTCTAATTGCCATCTTTCATAATCCTTTTTGTAAAACATATTCCATAGTGCATGGCGGCATGTGTAGTCGGTTTTATCAACCGCACCCTGAAAACCATCCGCCCACTCTTGCTGGAAAACTTCTAACAAGCTCACACCAAAGCCCCCCGCCCATTGTGTTGGCTTACAGGCGCGTTCAAGTCGTTCGTCATGGGTAGTAGGAACCATGATCCAAAAAGCAAAAATCATCATCCCAACTGTCCAAAAGAAACCAGATAGAATTTTGAACATCTAAACCTCCTCATATTGTTTTGTCTGTGAGCGCTTTGGTAACAACCCTCCACCAATAGAAGCTATTACTGCGGCCTTAGTTACCGACAGCCCAACTTTCTGGGTATATCGTTCCTCAAGCTTTTTGTTTGTTAATGGAAAAGTGGGCACCCAAAAAGCAGTCATTAACCAATTCACCCATCCTCTATGGAGAAAAATTTGAATCTCAAAATCAATGCCGGGCTTGGTTTCACAAAGCGTACTTGTACATACAAGGGTGCATCCCTTGGCAATTCGATTTGAGATCACATCTCTAACAACCGTTCTTGTTACCGCACCCAAAACTAGCTTTTCGACCGGTTTATCCATCTGAGACAACCTATCTATTAACTGATTGCGCATTGAATTCGTTCCAAAATCCAATCCAAACCGCATTACATAAGTTGGCTTCTTCATTTGGCGCTACCTTGAGCAGCGCTCGTTTCATTCGTGTACTTGCTGGACATCAAACCTGGCTGCCAATCCTCGGCAATTTTTAAGATAGCCTCTCGAATATGTCTTTCTGCCTCATTGTGATATTCGTTTAGATAGATCATTGAAGACCATCTTGGTGGCTTGCCCTTCTCCCACTTACCACTGAAAAGCTGAATATCAACCGAATTGACATGTGGTGAATACTGAATGAAAACATCTGTGCCGCCAGCTTGCGCCTTAAATGCCAATCTGAATAACAATGCAAGAAGCTCATCAAGCTCATCTGTTTGCCACATATCAATGGCATATACGAGGCCTGGATCAACAATGAAAGGTTTCAGATCAAAATAACTAGGTTCGAGAAAGATGTGTCCAAAGCCGCTTTTGCTGTACCAGTTTTTGACATCAGGACTCATGCGCAACATTTCATCGGTGTACCAAACAGGGCTTAAATCTTCTTCATCTTTAGCAGGTTCATACATCTCTTCACTTTGAAGTGGCCACATATCATCTGGAATATTGGCTATGAAAAAGTCTCTCGCGCTTAATACGTTGCCAATGTCTGCCTCCGACCTTAACCACAATCCATATCTGTTACCCATGCTCAAATCCTTATTGGTTGGTAATATTCAGATGAAATAGTGAGAACCTCAGAAAAATCCGATATATGCTTTATTGATATGAACGCTTTTTAGACGCTTTCGTTGCTAAGCTTGGTTGTTGCAACAAGCCAAGCCCGGTTGACTGTTGCAACTATGTTGAATCAAGCTAAAGAAAAGCAAAACCCGGCTTGTGAGACCAGCCCGCTTCTTTAGGGTTGGAACTGATTCTTATTAAAGATGTCGGGAATGGGTGGTGTTTCGTTGGAAGTAGCCAATATTTTGGCAACTAGGTTTGTACAAAAAATTAGCTAAAGTTTTTGATTTTTTTTGCTAAAATCCCGTGTAATTGAATCAAGTCTTTTTTAAATTTGAGTAGGGTTTGAGCCTCACTAATTAGCTGCCAAACTTGCGGATAATTAGCTTCATATTTGCCCGAACGTCTTATTGCTTTCAGTGGATATTTGATCGTATAACCAAGATAAAGTGAGTTTTGATCATGTCGCTTAACACGCTTCCAAACCTCCCATTTTGCATGTGGGCATCCATAGCAAGACTTGCCACAGTTTTGAAGCCTAAGCAGCACTGTTCCGTTGTCTTTTGGTTGTAATTCTCGTAATAGTTTTTCGATTTCATAAAGCCGTTCATTTACTGCTTTTATTGCAATATCACCATCAGCGAATTTGATTTCCATAGCCCTTACCTCATGCGTTTATTATTCAGGTTTACCATTGAATAGTGTTGAGTTCCGTAAACCCCGCAAACCCCACCGTGCGCCATCCGCCAACCACGCCAACCCTCTCTTCAATTGCGCGAACCTTCGCCAATCTCGCAAACCCCAACAACCCCGTAAACCTCGAACAACTATGCCGTAAACGCCTCATCACTTCGCACGAAATGCCCCCGCTCTCAAGGACAGAATGCGTCGTCTTCATCGAACACAGCAACGGATTTACCCACAAAAACTGTCTGAATGATCGTTTTGAATAAACAGTTCATTAACCCCGTAAACCTCAAACCGGCTCGGCCTCTTGTTAATTATTTCGCATACACGGCCTCGCCGCATTCGTGCAAAACGCTGACGGTCTTTGATGTGGTTTTCTCGTTTCATTTCACCTCACCAGGCCTGAGGCTAACACTCCGCTAACTTCGTAAACCTTTCTGTCGCAATACTTCAACCAAACCGTATTCATCTTGAAATACTACATACTTGGACTTGTTGGTTTCGCCTTTACATCCCTATAATTTTCGTTAACCCCGTGGTCGAAAACGGTCTCATTAACCCCGTGAACCTCGCGCGCCCTTTTTCCCTTAAAACACCTGCCGATCCATTTAGCTTCACTGATCTGTTTATTGCCAATTTTGTTTCGTTCTTTTACAGGTAAAGCGACATAGTTGGCACTTACCGTAAACCTCGTTAATCTCGGTTCCGTCAAAACTCTGCTTCATTCGTTGATCGATTCCTTTCAGTCCGTTTTGCGTTGACACAGCGTAAACCTCGTTAACCTCGGGGCCAATTCCTACTCTGTTCAGTTGTCCTATTCTGCTCTTTCAGGCACACATGAAACCCTTTTGTCGGATATGCATAGCGATTAAGTATTCATGTGTTTCGTTTTAGATAAAGCCGTTACATGTTTCCTTATAGCTATAGTATTCAGAACAGATTCACTTCAAGTAATTTGATCTGGTTATGGTCGGTAAATACGGTCGCGTAATAGCATCAGCTATATGCTTTATGGTTTTATTTGTTATTAGGCATTGTGGGGTTTGGATTGGGCTTTTCCTTTTGAATACTGTGTGCTTGGCTACTGCCGCAAACTTCGTTTTGTAATGGGTGTTTGCTTGCTCTAAGTAGTGGTTAAATCTTTCGCCTTCGGTTTGTTTGAGTGTCACTCATGTTCAATTTTCATGGCTATCCGCTCTTTATTCCTGTGAACGAAACGGGAGGTTTGTATGTCAAATATGGTCATGATTAGCGGTGAAATAAATGAAGGTTCTTATGGTGATGGCTACTGCTCACTGATTGATGAAGACTCTGTTGCGTCTTACCAAATTGATGTTGAGTTGAAGTCACTGTTGGCATTACTAGAAAAAATTAAAACCTGTGCGAAAGATTTTGGTCGCACCTTTTTAGTTTCCGTATCTGATTTAGTTGAGGTTACGTTCCTTGATGAAGAAGGCAGTGCGGTAGAGCCGGAGTATCAGCGTGAAGCTTATATTCATCTTAGTTCAGATGGATATTGTGAAGTCTTCTTTGAAAGCAAGCACTCAATTGAAGACTTTTGGCGTTTGAATTTTGGTGTTACAGGATTAGAAAAGGAGTAATGTCATGTCGTATTTAGAAGATCGTTTTATGTCTGCGGCGACTCAATTTGTGAGTTCAGAAAAAGCGAACCGATTGATGGCTATATTCAAAGAACGCGCTATTGGCCATTTTTTCTCCTGCACACCCACTAATGATTTTACAGCGGAAGAATTTGATGTGTTCATGGCATCGGATCGTAATAAACTGTCTATAGATGGGTATCGGTTTGTCGAGGCTTACGAAAATGAAATCGTCGCCACGATGCAAGAAAAAATGCTGGCTCACTACGATGTCCAGATGAAAGCCGCTTTGTCTTTACTTGAAACATTTTAAGTGAGGTTGTTATGCGTTATGCAGAAGATGTACTAGCTGAGTTGAGTGGTCTAAAACGCGTTGTATTTATTCAGGACTGGAAAAACCTTTCTGAGACAGCCAGCGTTAAAGAAGGCGCGATTGGCTACATTACCGCCGAAAGTGGCGGCATCATTGATGTGGTCTTCCGTGAAAAAGATAAAGACCTTGTAAAACCCAATACCGTGGGCACATTGATGTGTTGCGGCGTTCCTGTGTCGGTTATTTCGCGCACTTAAAATCTGCATTGACAGGGACAAGGGGCAATATGCCCCTTTTTTTATTGCCGCAATTCAAATTAAACCACCCGCCCCACTCTATCCCTGTGAGCACAACAGGAGGTTTGTATGTCTGAATTGATTAAAGTTTTTATTGAAAGCAGTGCCCATGCTGAACCCATTGCCCTATTTAACAGCGATGAGGCTTATAACGACTGCTTGCCGGGATTAGAGCGCTGGGCAAATGAAGGTGGTCTGATAATCACTGAATCAGTCAATGAGACAGGCCTGGTGTACTTAGTGTTCACATCCCTTTTGTCTGGTGAGCACATCAACAAGGTGATATATGACTTTACTGATCTACAAAGATACCTAGAAAAAACGTTTTTGACTGGGGAAGATCAAGGCATTAAAGACGACTATCACCGCCGATTTGATGATGCGCGGGTTAAGTCTTTGGCGCATGAAGAAAGCTATTGGTTTGAGTTTGATACTGGCGTTTGGGTGACGATTACGGCCACCAATCTATTGTGAGGTGTGTGTTATGAATGCTTTACCGACTAGCACGAAACATGACAAGAAATTACAGCGTTACTATCTTGTCGAAATTGAACTGGATGGTGAAATAAGTTTGAAAAGATGTGATGCCTATAGAACCGAGGATGGCCGTGCAGATCATCAGGCTATTCGGGATTACTTTTCAAAATTAGGCTATCAAGTTGGCAGGATTTTATCTGTTCGTTAGTGTTGTTGGCCTTTGTTAGTTCAAGTTAGCCAAGGCATTCCGCTTTTTCTATAAAGAAGAATCCAAGGAGCTAAGTGTCATGTCCATTTCAGAAATTCAAACCATTCTTATGCAACACGGCTGGGATAAAAAAGCCGCACTTTTCACTGCTTATGCTATTCGAGATGGTGAAACCACTTTGCAAGAAGCGCTTTCTAGGGTTTAATTTTCTCGTTTTTCAGGGAGTTGAAATGGCTACGTGGACACCTGTAAATTCGAGTTTCATTCAAGCGGTTGCGCTTTGCGAACAGTCGCGCATAATTGCGTTTCGCGTAAACAATGAAGAGTTGTTTTTTGAAATCTCAAATCCAAGAATCAACGTGGAGTCACTATTTAACTCATTCCTAAGGGCAAAGTCCAAAGGACGGTTTTTCAATCAAGTCTTCCGTAAAGGTGGACGACTTTTAAAGTAAGGAGATGTGTATGAAGAAGTTAATGTTAATTGGCCTATTGTTTAGTGCGCTAACTTTAGGCGGCTGCGTCACAACGGGTATGGATCCAGCGCAAAGTCGTTTGAGTGATTATCAAAATGCCTCAGATTCAAAACTAACATCAGGCCTGTATAGCGTTTCAGCGGATGGTAAAGAGTATGGATTAACTCAATCTTTAAAATCTGAGGGTTATCAATTTGTGAGCTTTGACATGGAGCGCTTAGTCATGCGCAAGCCTGTTAAATCAAACCTTATGCCGTTACAGATAGCAAACTTTGCGAACACGTATCAATCTGGTGCCGAAAATGACGCTTTGGCCGTGGAATATATCAATATTGCCAAGTCACGCGGCAATAATGTTGGCATCTATAGAACGGGGGTTTTGAGGGGGCTGATTGGGGTTTATGGCTTCTCTCACTTGGAAAAAGATAACATGGAGTCACTGGGTATAGCTGAGGTCGTTCTGATGGAGCAGACTGTCGATGGTCGTCCCGTCAGTATCTTAATGCGTGACTTGGTTTCAATTCACACAGTAGGCGCAGATGTTTGGCAATATTCAACACTCCTCATGGGTCGCCGTGGCATGGGTGAGTTTGAGAACCGAACCAAGAAAAGTGTGTTTGATGAAAACCTAATTAAACTAATTAAGTAGCACACCCATTACAGCCCCTTTTTGGGGCTTTTTTTTACCTATAAAAACACTAATTTGGGTATTTATTAAATTCAAATTAAACCCAATTCCGATCTTTATTCCTGTGAGACAAACAGGAGTAAGTCCATGAAAAAAACAAACCAATCCCTTTTAAATCAAGCGCAATTGTTTGGTGAAGATTACGAATGGTATCCAACAACCAACGAGCAAATTGCGTGCGTGTTCGAAAAGCTTAAGTCGCTGGATATAAAATCCTATTCAATTCTTGATGTTGGCGCGGGTAACGGCAAGGTTTTTGATGTGCTGACCCAGCTCGGGAAAAATGATCCCGACACAGACAAATACAGTCGGGTTGTGCCGGATGAAAAATATGCGATTGAAAAATCTAAGCCTCTCATTGATGCCTTGCCGGAAAGTGTATTTCTGGTCGGTTGTGATTTTTATGAGCAAACGCTGATTGATAAGCGCGTTGGTGTCATTTTTAGCAATCCGCCCTATTCCGAATACTCGCCCTGGGCGACCAAAATTATCAAAGAGGCCAATGCTGATCACTTGTTTTTAGTATTACCAAAACGCTGGGTATTTGATCCTTCAATCCAAGAAGCGATTCGTGTGCGCCGTCCATCATTAAAAGAAGGTGTGCTCGGTTATGAAATTCTTGGCAGCTTTGACTATCTCAATGCAGAAGATCGCAAAGCACGCGCCAAAGTTGATGTTATTTATATTGCACTATCAAAGCGTGAATACGGATACAGCCAACCGGAAAGAGACCCATTTTCACTGTGGTTTGATGAGGCATTTTCAGGTTTTTCTGCGCCTAAAGATAAGGTTAGTGATTATGAGCGTCAAAAACGATCTCGTGAAAGCTTGGAGAAAAAGCTAGAGGGTGAGCTTGTTTCTGGCGGTGACTTAGCGCAAGTATTGGTTAGGCTTTACCAGCAAGAAATGAATCACTTGTTTAATAACTACAAAGCCGTCTCTGAGCTAGATGCTGACATCCTCGAAACATTAGGGGTTGATGTCCGCTCAGTAAAAGAGGCGGTTAAGCAGCGTATTGAGTCAATAAAACATAACTACTGGAATGAGTTGTTTGGAAAGCTAGACAAGATCACTGACAAGCTAACTCACTCCAGCCGTGAGCTTATGCTAGGCAAGCTTACTAAGCACACAAGCGTTGATTTTAGCTTAGGTAACATCTATGCCGTACTGTCATGGGTGTTTAAAAATGCAAACAAATATTTTGACCAGCAACTCATTCAAACTTATGAGCGGATGATTGAGCAGGCAAACGTGGTGCCATATAAATCAAACCAGCGTGTATTCTCTGATTTTAATTGGCGTTACAACCGCAAGCCAGATGACTTAACCCACTTTAAGCTTGAATATCGGATTGTATTAGAGTCATGCGGTGGAATATTTAATAGCCACTGGACTTGGGAAAGCGGTAAATGGTGTGGGTTATCAGAACGTGCGGCCATCATGATTGATGATCTTATTACAGTGGCTGGAAATCTTGGGTTTAACGTGATTCACAATCACCGCAGTTTTTACTGGACATCCGGCAAGAAAAACGAAATTTGTTACATAGATTCTAACGGTAAACACGCCGTCTTGTTTGAAGCAAGAGCCTTTAAAAACGGGAATCAACACTTGCGGCTTTCTCCAAAATTTGCCGCTAAATTGAATGTCGAGTTTGGGCGTCTAAAGGGCTGGTTAAACAGTGCTGAGCAGGCGGCGGATGAGCTTGATATTAGTGTTGAGGATGCGCAATCTCATTACCGCTCAAACTATGCATTATCAGGCGGTGATAGCGTGTTGAAGTTGGTTCAAAAAACACCCAAATAAAATCTAAAAAAAGTTTTGTTTGGATCTTATTTAGTATCTTTTTAAGTGGTTTTTGGGTCGGAGGTTTAAATTAGCCTCCCCGCCCCACTCTATCCCTATGAACACAACAGGAGGGATTTATTATGCAAACTCAACCCATCGTTTATGACATTACCAAAGCAGCCATCATGGAGCTTAAGGATCGCTACCCAGTCGTAGCAAGCATTCAAGACAACACTCAATTAAAAGAGGTTAAAGCGGCAATAGCTGATGTCAGATCTCGAAGAACAGCTATTGAAGCGCGGCGTAAAGAGCTTAAAGCGGATGCTCTGGAATATGGTCGTCAGGTCGATGCTAAAGCTAAAGAGCTAACTGCGTTACTGCTCGAAATTGAGGAGCCGCTGAAAGTGGTTGCAGAAGAGTATGAAGAGCGCAAACGCCAAGAAAAACTGGCTAAAGAGCGTGAAGAAAAAGAACGTATCGAAAAAATTAACGCGCTGTTTCGTCAGTTTGACAACCCATTAAACCCAATGAGCACTCAAGATGAAATTCAATCTTTCATCAATGAGGTTGGTTCGGTATCCATGGGTGATGAATGGGGTGAGCGATTAGATGAAGCTTTGATGCGCCAGCGACTTGTTATTCAGCAGGCAAAAGCGCAACTTGAACAGCGCAAGCAGTTCGATGAGGCACAAGAGATCTTAAAGCGCGAACAGGAGCGAATAGCGGCTGAAAAGGTTGCATTATCTCAAGCAAGACCCGATCAAACTCAATCTGTATCTGGCTTTATTGATAATCAAAATGAGTTTTGGGATGACAGTATCGGTATTAGCAATGTCAAAAATATTGTTGATGCCAAAAAACCTTCCGACAAACAAATTTTTAACCAAGCCCTGATTGATGCCGCAGCACTGCTAAGACGGGCGCAAAACCAAATTGCTTCACCGGCCTACAAGCAAAGCCTCGGGGTTTTTATTGATACCCTTGAGGAAATTGAGCTTAATTCTGCTACAGCTTAATTCACACCAATCCAGCCCCTTTTTGGGGCTTTTTTGAACCTGCATTAAACCCAATCCAATATTGTTTCACTACTTAATCGGGTTCAATTTGATCCGCTTTTACAGTCATTAATTTTTGCCCCGGACTCACTACTTCTGTTGAGAACTTTTTATTTGAGCTTTTAACAGGAGAAGACCTATGAAGTCGTTGCTTTGTTTCATTAAATTTGCTTTGGTTGTGGTGTTATTTTCGTCTGGACTTGGTGCAATTGTGCTCATGCTAATGATGGACAGATCAATCCCTCAAGAAGTAATTATTGCCTCCGTTCTAATATTATCCTTGCTGGGCAGTATTGTTGTTGGAAGCGCTGTGCTTGAGTTCAAGCATGAAAACCTAAATCGAGCAGTCATTTAATTTTAGTTCAAGCAAGCCCCATTTTTTTGGGGCTTTTTTGGGTCTAAAGTACACCCGTTTTAAATCCAGTCTAAATCGCTTTCAAAACACTTAATACCGCTGGGTAGCCAGGTGTTTTTTTGGAGGTTTCACTACTTCTGTTGAGAACTTTAACAGGAGATGAAAAATGAAATTAACAGCTAAGGAAAAAAGTGTCTTGAAAGAGGCTGAGGCAATATATGAGCGATTAGCACAGGCTCACACAGGCGAGTTTTTGAACTCACCAGAGTTGGTCGCCAACATTTTCAAGGCAAGATTGGTGGGTGAAGAAAGAGAGCATTTTGAAGTTGCCTACTTAGATCAGCAGCATCAACTGCTAACGACTGAAAGGATTTTCTCCGGCACCGTAAACCAAGCAAGCGTGCATCCACGCGAGATTGCAAAGCGTTGTCTGGAGTTGAATGCGGCTGCGGCTATCTTGGCGCATAACCACCCTAGTGGAAACACATCACCAAGTGACTCAGATTTAAGCATCACTAAACAAATTAAGGATGCTTTAAAAATGTTTGAAGTGCGGGTATTAGATCACATCATTATCGGTACTTCTGGTCGCTGGCACTCTATGGCACAAGCCAATCAGATTTAGCTTTTTCAGCAAGCACTCTTCGGGGTGCTTTTTTATACCTGTTATGGGTTTGTTATGGGTTTTTAATGACCTGTTTTGAATTTATTTCACTACTAAGTTTGTCTCAAATTCAATTAACGCGAATCGCCGCACTCTATTACTGCAACAACAAAGGAGTTTGTCATGTCGGATTTAAATAAAATGATGCTTATCGGAACGCTTGGACAAGATCCTGAGTCGCGCTATGCAGCCAATGGAACCTGCTTTACTAACCTCAGTGTTGCAACCAATGAAAAATGGACTGATCGGGCAACCGGTGAAAAGAAAGAATCAACAGAATGGCACCGTGTAGTTATTATTGGCAAACTCGGTGAGATCGCACAGCAATACTTGAAAAAGGGCTCCAAGGTCTATCTTGAGGGTAAACTTAAAACCCGTAAGTGGCAAGATCAAGCTACCGGCCAAGATCGTTACACAACAGAAGTCGTGGTAGATATGAATGGGCAAATGATTATGCTCGGTGGTGGACAGGGTTATCAGCAATCACCGTCTAACTTCCCCACAAGTTCGGCTGCTACACAAACTGACTATCCGTTAGCTGAAGATGATCCGTTTTAGGATTTCCAATATTTGCGGCACGAGCATGGCGTGCTATCTCCTGTAAAGTTCTCAAGGCCGGTTAGCCTTTCATGTAAACCCAACCTAGCCCCGTTTCGGGGCTTTTTTGTATCCAAACAAAACCCAATATGACACCGTATTAATACCAAAACAGGCTAATAAAAACCCTGCTCTTCTGTGGAGCGCTTTTTATTACCTATTACCTCAAGCTTTTTTCATCGTCACTCACTATTTAAGACGTGAACCTTTTACTCACTTAGAAACTTTACAGGAGACTTGTCATGTACTCGGATACCGATACAGACATGGGCGATGTGTTGACGCTGGATGATGTTTTGTCCTCGCTTTAAGCCATTCCCATTTATTCAAAAGAGCACTCTTCGGAGTGCTTTTTCATTTCTGCCATCTGTACATCATTTAATCAAATCGCACTATTCCTGTTGAGAGCATTTAACAGGAGATAAACAATGAACTTTAAAGAAGCAACTGAGCGCCTACGGGGGCAATATGATGCATTTGCTGTTGCGTTTGCGCCGCAGCTCCGAGATGTTATCTTTGCACCTAAAAACAGAAAAATGACTTGCCCTGTTCATGGTGTGGCACAAAAGTTTAATGTACACCCTAAGTTTGCAGTGAATGGCAAATGGTACTCGTATATTGATCAAGATGTTCCACACGGCGTTTTTAACCTACTAATGTGGGCTACTGGCGCAACAACCCAAGAAGTGCTGGAGTTTGCAAAGCAATACTTGGATGGCTCCAATCCTGTTTCTCAAGCTGAAATCATTCAGAGAGAAACACAAGCGAAAGCTAAACAGGAACAGGAGTGGGCAGAAAACGCGAAGCGTAATAATGCGATCTGGAAAGCATCGAGAAATGCTGAAATTGAATTAGCAAAATACTTGCGAGTTCAACGAGGCATAACCAATGCTGCTTTACCCCAAAATGTTGTGTTCAATTCTGCGGTTTTTTATCGTGACTTTGAAACCAACACTACAGGTAAAAGCCCTGCGTTATTAGTTAAGGTTGATCAGCCAAGCGGTAAGGCCGTTGCGCTTCATCGTATTTTTCTGGACGCTAATTGTAAAAAGTCATCATTGGGAAAAAAAATGTTGCCGCCAAGCGGTAATGTCATGGGTGCAGCCGCAAGGTTGTACCCAGTTGTTAATGGGGTACTGGGTATTGCTGAAGGGGTTGAAACTGCTGTGGCTGTTACAACCTTTTTTGGTATCCCAACCTGGTCTGCAATATCCGCTCCAATGCTAAGTGCGTTTGTTTTTCCAGAAAACATTCACACTCTTGTTATATGGGTGGATAAAGACAGGTCGGGGGATGGTGAACTTTATGCCAAGAAACTTGAGCAACGCGCTCTTGATGCTGGTTTAAAGGTTATCTACATGCTTCCACCTGGTGACATTCCTGATGGTTCAAAAGGGATTGATTGGCTGGATGTGTGTTATCCAGTTAATTGACAATTCAAACCAAGCACTCTTCGGAGTGCTTTTTATTTCACCTTAAAACAGCCAAAAACACCTCTCTGCGCGATTTTGATAAACTTTAGCACCCTAACCATACCCAAAGCAAAAAACACTGTCACATCACCACCATTATTCATCTTTATTTTTTAATTTAACAAATAAAACACCAGTAAGGCCTTCTTCTATATTTCTATTATTCTTATAATTCTTATATATATAAGCACAGGTTGTTTGCAAAAAATCAATGACTTAAACGCAATGACACCCAGTGATACGAGAAAAGATAAAGATTTACGGCGAAAAGATAAGGATTTACGGCGAAAAGATAAAGATTTACGGTCAAAAGATAAAGATTTGCGGCGAAAAGACAAACATTTACGGTCAAAAGATAAGGATTTACGGCGAAAAGATAAATGGCCGTTTTTTTTTGCTTTTGGGGTTCCTCACTATTTAGTTTGAATGTTATGTCAATTAGTGAGCGTATGTCATGTCGTCCTTTAGGATTAAAAAACTACCCAAGGGTGAAATAAAACCAATCTCAATGAAGGCCAACAACTTGGCCAGAGCAATTTACAAATTTAGCTTGGTAGAAAAGCGTGTTATGGAGGCGCTTATATCTGCCTTTGAGGACAATGCTGACAACACAACAATTGAGCTTTGCGCTGAAGATTACGCAAACTTATACGACTGTAATCTAAAAAACGCTTACAGAGACCTTGATGAAGCCAGCCGATCACTTGTTAGAAAAATCATCACAATTCAGGATGATAAATCCATTGTTGATGAAATCCCGCTGCTTTCAAGAAGAACCTACATGAAGGGTAAAGGGATTTTATCTACTCGATTTAATGATGAAATCATCCCTTATCTTGCCGGGTTAAGAAGCCACATGACACTGTTAGATTTGACCGGAACCGGTAAATTCACATCGTTTTATACTTGGCGAATTTATGAGCTTTTATGTTCATGGAAAAGTTACGAGTGTTTTGAGGTCGGTGTTGATGATCTAAGAACTTGGTGCGCCATCCCTGCCGGATATAAATACTCAATGATTAAGAACGGCGTGATAAAAAAAGCGCTTTGTGAGATCAATCAGAATACTCAAATTAGAGCGGCTTTTAGTGAGTTGAAAAAGAAGTCTGGAAAAAGCATTACGCACCTATCTTTCCTTGTAGAGTCAAAAGAAGAGGACTCATCCAGCACAATTAATGCACCGGCTCTACCAAGTATTAAATCTAGGTTACTAAATAGATTTTTGGCCGAAGGTTTTTCCAATGAAGATTTTAATGAGCTTCTTAAAATAAGAAAGCTATCTCGACTACCCACTACGCAAGATATTATTGACGAGCTTAGCGCTGAAATAATCAAGGCTGCAATCACCTATGCAAAAAGCCATCGAGAAATAATAACTCTCATAGGTACAAAAGGCTGGCGAAGCTTCAAGGCTGACTGGCTGAGTCAGGATGCAAAATCTCAAGCGCTCCCCCGTGCATATCCGGCAAGCTTGCCAGACAACAACCAAGCCTCCACCAAGCCCTTATATCCCCTATGGGAAGACATTAAAAAGAAAAACGGCTACTAGCCCAAGGAAAGTTCAACTTAGTCCCCTCCACACACTTCTAACCGATGGAAATAAGTGGAGGTGATTATGGAAAACATCAAGCTCTTTAAAAGCCAGCGCCCTTTGGTGTTCGGCAAACATCACGGTAAAACATGCGACCAATTATTTAAAGAAGGCAATCTATCCTACATTCAGTGGTATGCAAGCAAATGGCACAACCTTGCTGAATTGCGCGAAGGTGTTATTGGAAAAAATGCGGCTACTTGCAAGTATTGGCTGGAGTTCAATTTGGTTGGGGAAAAGAAAGCATCTTAATTGGACTTCCAAAAACACCGTTTTAGGTTCACTTTGAATTCAAATTGGAATTGTTTTAGCTCTTTAATCCATTGAGCATAACAAAAGGAGATATGCCGTGAATCCACAACAACAAAATTCACTTCAAGTCGTCCAGACTAATCTAATTAATGAAGCGAAGCTAATTGAAGCCTCGCTTCCAAAGCACATGACCATGGAAAAGTTTGTATCCATGGCTAATGCCGCACTTCTGTTTAATCCTAACTTGCTTGAGCTTGAGCCACGATCTTTAGCTCAGGCTTTTATTCGAGCAGCGTTGGACGGGCTGGCAATAGACAATCGTGAGGCGGCTATTGTCCCTTACAAAGGAAAAGCACAGTATCAGGTAATGGTTGATGGCGTACTTAAAAAAATCCGCAATGCAGGATCCGTATCCACTATTGTTGCAAAAGCGGTTTTTGAAAAAGATGAGTTTGAATACTATTTCGATGAAAACGGCGAACATATTAAATACAAACCTCACTTAGGTAATGAGCGTGGTGATTTAGTGCTTGCCTTTGCTTCGGCGAAATTAGTCGGCTCAGATGAGCCAATTATCGAGGTTATGACACTTGAAGAAATTGATCGTGTTATGGCCGCCTCTCAATCATCATCAAACGCTTCCTCACCTTGGAGAAACTGGAAGGATCGGATGAGTGTTAAATCCGTATTGCATCGTATTTCAAGAAGATTACCCAACGCCAATGAAGTGCGTGAGATGCTGGAGCGCGAAATTCAAATAGATGCTTACAAGACATCCGTTAACCCCAATCTGGATGGGATTGTGCAAAGTGAAACGCATTCCAGTGTTGGTAATATTGAGCTAATTGGGTCTAAAGAAGTTGCCGACCTGAAAGATCTTGTTGCCAAAACCAACTCGAATGCAAATGAAATGTTTGCATGGGTGTCGGCAAAAACATTGCGCCAAGTAAGCTGTTATGAAGATATTGATAAGAATCAATATCAGCACCTCTTGCATGCAATTAATAAAAAAGCCCAAAAAATGGTTGCCGCAACAATGCCCCCTGATCAGATTGCCGCCGCTTAATCAAGCTTGGCCAGTGCCCCTCTTGACACTGGCCAAGCATTATTAAATTTGAGGCTCACTATTACTGCTGCACGATTAAATAATCCTGGTGTTTGTTTGGTCGAGGGTTAATTTCCTTCTGGTGTAAGAAATGAAAGATGAAGCTGATAAATTTACTAAGGATATGTTTTTCGCAGAGCTGGTTTTTTCTAACTGGGTCGCGGGATTGTGTGATGTCACAAATCATGATTGTGATAGCAATGTTAGAAAAACTCAAAAAGCAAAACCCAAGAAACTGGTTGCCAAGCCTCAAATGTCATGTCGTTTAGAGTCAACTCTATTACCCAGAAAGAAGCTTACCTAAAGATGGCTTGCAAACAAAAAAGCCATGAAGTTATTTTTACGGCACTGGTTGTGTATCGCCGTCACGATGAAGTTCGTATTGAATTTGCTTCAAAGGGTGAAAAATGGGCATTTATAAAGCATTATCTGCCGGAGATGGTAAAGCCAATTGAGCACTTCGGTGCCTCATTTGGATTTGCGCAAACCCCCATACTATTGGTTAATGAGGAATGGTTGAAGGCACTTTCCGGGGTTGTTGTACATGACTGCATTTCTGAGTAAATATTCTGGCAAAAAAATCTAATTTGGACTTATTTCAGGTGCGTTATGGGTCTATTTTTTTTGTTATAGGTTTTAATTAAGTTCAAATTAAACCCAGTTCCGATCTTTATTCCTGTGAACAGAGACAGGAGTTTTCTATGGAGATATTTAACCTTATTCAGGGTAGTGATGAATGGCATGCCTTTCGTAAAATCAATCTACCGGCTAGTGAAGCCCCTGTTGTAATGGGGTGCGGCTTGTTTGAGGCGAAGAATGCACATGACTTGGCCATGTATCGACTGGGTATTAAGGATATGGTGGTGAGTGAGTTCAAGCAATTCTTGTTCGATGAAGGTCATCGAATGGAAGAAATGGCTCGCCCACTGGTTGAAGCTATAATTGACGATCAATTGTCACCTATTGTTGGCCGAAGAGTTATTGATGGTTTGCCCTTGTCTGCTTCGCTGGATGGTCGTACCTTTGCCGGTGATATTTTGTTTGAGCATAAAAAATGGAACCCGAAGCTGGCGGATCAAATTGATCGCCGAAACTTAGATCCTGGTTATTACTGGCAGCTTGAGCAGCAACTACTGGTATCAGGCGCAAAAAAAGTTGTTTTTGTTACTTCTGATGGCTCATATCAAAACTTCAAGTTTTTAATCTACGAAGCCGTACCTGGCCGAGCTGACGAGTTAATTAAGGGGTGGAAGCGTTATCTTGAAATCGAAACCACTTATCGTACAAAAGATGAGCGCTGGGAGTCACTGGTAGCGCCTTGTGTTGATATTGAGTTGCAAGTAGCTGAACTACAGGCGCAAATAAAAACACTAAAAGCACAATTAAATCTCACCCCTTTAATTCAGTTCGCTCAGTCAAAGGGGCTTGATTCAATGGCGGGAGAACGCTACGCCATAAGAAAAGTTGTAACACGTGGTGAGCTGGATGAAGATCTTTTAATGCAGGCGCTTGGTGTCAGCTCACTGGATGCCTTTAGAAAAAATCCAAAAGAGTATTGGAAAGGATCCTTGGTTTAGTTTTAACTCGATCTCCACTATTTAAGTTGTGTTATTAATAGTGGAGTATTTATGTCAAAACACAGTATTTCAAGAGTTGTAGCGTTTTTTGAGAAACTGTTGGGCACCGAATCCTTGGTCGCATACATTCATTGTAAGAAGCGCTTTTTAAATTCTCGTCCGATGTTTGCAGAAATAATTTCAGAGCTTGAACTTAAACATGCGCTGATGAGAAAAGAGCATTGAAGCCTTCACACCACTCACTACTAAATACCATTCATGCTCTTCAGGTGGATATGGGGATGTTGCCATATTCACCGATTAGCACGAGTGATCAAATTGCGCTATTTAACGAGCTGCATAAACAAGTTAGAAATAGGAAGCGCCACACAATAAACAGCTTGCGGAATGTAAGCAAGGGGTGCTGTTATAGTGCTAATCCCGAAAGTTTTCAAACTTTCGATAATTAAGGTTTATCGAAAGTACGCTACCTCTTCTAACCTCGGGCGGTTTTTCCTCGTATCTAGGTGGTTGCTTTGTGGTTTTTTGATTCCTTCAATCAGAAAACCTATTGTGTAATAATTAGGAGGAGTTACGCTATTCAATCAACATAATCTACAAGAGGGCAAACATGGATACCAGTGAAATAGAAGGCTTGTTAACTGGGTTAGTTAAAGCCAAAACAGAAAATGATGTTCGAGGAATTTTAGACACTTATGGTTTTTCAGACGATGAAGTTGATGATGTTTTGAAAACGTGTGAAATCACAGATATTAAGTGCATTGTTTCAAAGATTTTTCAAATCTTGTTAGACAAACAGCTTAAAGAGTGGTGGATAGATGCCGCTGTTAAGCAGGCTAAGCGTCGAGAGGAAGCAGATGAATCTGCTGAGGCAAACCAAAAAGCGCTCCAAGACATTTTTAACAAACTGGACGTAAGTCTGCTGGAACAGCTTTGTGAATCCCTGAGTTCGCAGTCAAGTATGCGGCAATCCATTACCTTTACTCCGTAAGGATAATGATATTCCCGCTGAGCTTTTGGGGTTATCGCTCATAAAAAGGCTGCTTAAAACTTAAACCATAATTTTGGAATCCAATATGCATGATATATATAGATGCCGCCAGCTATTAGATACGGCGATTTCAGATAAAAAATTTACTTCAGTGTGGGTTGATTTGTCTGGCTCTAAGCTGGATGTCTTGGCTCAGCGAGCAAGCACTGATGAGTACAACAAAGGAGCTGGGATAGGCGCAAGTATAACCAATAAAACACATATAGGCATAAGTTATCTGTACGGATTTGAGGGGATTGGAACATTTATAATGAACACTTGGATTAATTTGGCGCGACAGATGGTTGGCGACCCAAGTAGTGTAACTGTTTCGGGTTTCATTACAGAAACAATAGAGCCTGCTCGAACAAGAGTTGTTGATTTTTATAAAAAGTTTGGCTTCCAAGTTTCAAAGAAAATAGGGCGTGATTCAGATATTTATTTCTCTGCAAATCTGGCAGATTTATTGATTATTCCACACAGATCAGACCCAAGTATCGACTTTCTATTGATGCCAAGTATGTTTTTTAACCAAGAGGGTGAGTCGCTTTCCAGTCGAATAGAGTCTCTCCCCCCCCAACCTACTCCAAAACGCCGAGTTTCATCTCAAACCTAATGAAAATGTTGCGATCAGTTAAAACCCTTTTTGCGAAAATTCGCTTTTGATCCCAAAGGCTCTAAAAATGAATTTGAAGCAAATCAGCTACGGAATTGTTTTATCGATTCTTTCAGGCCTGTCCTTTGCGAGTGTCATTGCAGCACCAGAAAGTTTTGATCGCGCAAAAATCGAGGCTAAGCAATACGTTTACCATGATCGCAATCACTCAGGTGGCGAGTTTTATTGCGGTTGCGACTGGGAATGGGTTGGTCGCTCTGGTGGTCGAGTTGATCATGCTTCATGTGATTATCAAGTACGCGCTCAAGAAGTCCGTGCCGCGCGTACAGAATGGGAACATATCGTGCCGATTAGTTCAGTCGGTCAGCAGCGCCAGTGTTGGCAAAATGGCGGTCGCCAGAATTGTCAGCGTACCGATCCGGTGTTTAATCTGATGGAGGCCAACCTTCACAATCTTACCATTTCAGTCGGTGAGATAAATGCAGACCGCTCTAACTTCCGATTTGGTGTATTACCGAGTACGCCTTACCAGCATGGACAGTGTGATTTTAAGGTTGATTTTCAGCAGCGTGTGGCTGAACCCCGCGATGAAGTTAAAGGCATGGCCGCCCGGGTTTATTTTTACTTTGCCGATTATTATGGCCTACAGCTCTCTCGACAACAGCAACAGCTTTTTATGGCCTGGGATAAGCAGTTTCCGGTGACAGATTGGGAGCGTGAGCGTGATCGTCGTATAGCAACGAGAATGGGGCACAATAACCCATTCGTCACCGGTGAGCAAACCTGGCACATAGGTTTTAAACCCTCACTGTCAGGCCTGGTTTCAGAGATACCGGCGAGTCATCCTGCATCACCTGTAAAATCGGCAAGTGATGCGCTAAATTTACCAGTTAGGGGGAATCGAAATAGCAAAATATACCATCTGCCTTCATGCCCTAGCTATAGCACGATATCTGAGCGCAATATCGTTGAGTTTCAGTTTGAGGATGAGGCAATTAACGCGGGATACCGAAAGGCAAAGAACTGTGATTAAGTAGTATTTTCTTGTTGTCGAAAGTTCATCGTTAGATGGGGAGGGCCGCGCCCCAGCCTTACCATTCTGTGCAGCAGGCTAATCCAGCTAACAGTTATAGTCGAGGCTGATGGATGGATATCAGTCCCGGTTAAGAAAAAAGCTTTAACAAATAGCCACAGCAATACCTCCCAGTATTCCAGCTTTCGCATCTTATAAAAAGAAGCGAGTATGTCTTCAGATGTACCGGGAAAACAGAGTAAATCTGTACCATTGAGAGCTCTGATAAAATGGAGATAACATTGCCTCCCCATTGCCTTATCTTCTGGCTCCGTGGTATTTGAAAAATCTAATTCATGTTTCACTATTAGCAAAATATTCCGTTCTAAATGGAAGTTAATACTGCTTTATTAACGTGCCATCTGGCCATGAGAAATATTAGCTCTCTCATGATTTTCAAGTGTTTTTATGGTTTACAGCACAACACTGCTTGTTTGAACATAAAAAACTCCACGTAAAAATTTAATCAATTAAGTCCCATGCCTTGGTTACGTCATTTTTTCACTCCCGGTTAAAAAGGTTGAAATATGCAAGATTAACTACACATCATTTGAAAAATTAGAAAGCTTATTCGATTGTTGTAATCTCCTTTGCTTAACAAAACAAATAGGCAAACAAAAATGCAA
Source organism: Thiomicrospira sp. (assembly GCF_036568485.1). GTDB lineage: Bacteria > Pseudomonadota > Gammaproteobacteria > Thiomicrospirales > Thiomicrospiraceae > Thiomicrospira. Next base: position 44,434 of record NZ_DATCSL010000048.1, on the reverse strand, counting down.
CACCCCTTTTCAATCAGGCGACGAACATTTTTTAATGTCTTCTTTGTTTTCTTGGATAAAATTTTGCATTTCTTGCTCAATATTGACTCCTTGCCAATAATCGAGAAGAACTAACAAAACACCTGAACTGCTAGGAACGGAACATATCTAGCAATTTATAAGCAATCTTCTGGAAAATTGCTTATAAATTTGAGAGCCTACCATTTGACTGATAGACTCGATGAGCATGCCTATCGTGGTGAACGACGGCAGTATTGTCTGACCCGTTCTAGGCGACCAAAGCGCTGTCGAACATAGGCAGAGACAAATACAGGTTTGTAGATATTACACATCTGCATTAGCCAACTCCTTATCTTTTTTGGATACGAATAGACAAATTGACAGACGTTCTATAAAATCAAAACTTCCACATCTCGATTTTCTTTGAAAGTCGTCAATTAGTGATGGAGGATAGCATCCGTTATTCCCCATCACACTTCCCTTGTCCACCAGCTACAAAAGCAATGAACACCACGAATATAATAAAAACATTCTCGAAGTGCAATAATAATTTTGTTCAGTTTTTGCACAGCAAACCACAACATATTGTGTGCAAAATTAAAGCAAAACACAGCATATACAACCCCCGACCCTGTGGATAACTTTGTGTAGATCAAACATGCTGCATCTGAAATTTAATTATTAAATTGTGCGGTATTGATTTGCAAACCGCTTTTTCTTGCAAAAGGAGCAGTTCACCGAAAAACGAATGTAGTTAGATGCGCCTACAACCGAATAGTTTTCAATCCTCTAATCAGTTTGTTCAAATTAGAAAACCGCATCACTTTATTTTTCAAAATATAAATTAAAGCGGTGGTCAAATGAGCCTAGTGTCATACAAAAAAAATACGCCTTCGATGGTGGTATCTCAAGAAAAGCACTCCGCCAAGATGCTATTGCGTACGGAGTCCCTTGCCTCTAATACACTTCGAGCATATATGTCCGACTTATCTATGTTTTGCTACTGGCTATGCGGTGAGACTGTTTTAAAGGATCAAGAGAATCGAGTCATCCAGAAGGATCAGAATGAAATTTCGGACATTATTCTTGGCTCAAATTTATCTGATGCAACAATTTGTAAGTATCTTGAAGATGTAGGGTTTCAGCATAAAATCAACACTATCAAGCGTAAGCTGGCCTCATTATCTTGGGCTCTGGGGCAGTTAGGGATAACCGATCTCACTAAATCAATTTCTGTCAAAGACAGTTTCAAAGGGTTGCGCAAGCTTCACGCACAATATGCCGCCAATCTTGTTTCAGCAGAGGAAATTGCCAATAAAGGCGTTACCCCGCCAGCGCTTGATAGCGATTTTTATACAAAAAAATCAGCGCCCGCTTTGCGAATTAACACCTTGCTAAGGGTTATGGCTCACATAGATGATCAGGCAAACAAAATCCCTAAAGCCAGACTTTTACGAGACAAAGCACTACTATCGCTATGGTGGGCTGGCGCTTTCCGCCGTTCGGAAATCGCCTCGCTGCAATGGTCTTTCATAACTTTTGAGCCAGAAGGACTTAAGATCACGCTACCCTTTTCTAAAACAGACCAGGCTGGAAAAGGCATTACAAAAGGTATTGCCTATGCCAGCAAGTATCCTGAATTATGTGCTGTATCACATCTTAAAAACTGGCTTGGCTTTCAAAGTACAAATATTGGACGATACGTTTTTTGTCGAATAAGCCATAAGGGTACATTGGTAAGTGGAGAGATTGATAATCACCTTACAACAGTTGCGATTGTTAATATAATGCGAGGCCACCTACAACGCGCAGGCATACCCAAATCCGAGCTTTATACCGGCCACTCTCCTCGGCGGGGTTTTGTTAGCGATGCTTACCATGCAGGAGCACCAACTAGATCGATCCAAAAGCAAGGTGGATGGCGCTCTGAGGCCATGTTAAATACCTATATTGAAGAAGAAAGTGTTTTTGACCGTAACGCAACCAAATCGGTTTTTTAAAGGAGTACACGATCATGCAAGAAAAAGATTCTGCTTTACTTGATTCCCTGCCGGATATGATATTCGTCTATGACGAAACTGGCACTTACCTTGATGTTAAGGGTGGCAAAGACAGTCAGCACTATTCTCAAACCCATTCTTTAGTTGGAAAGTCGGTGCATGATGTACTCTCCAAAGCTGATGCTCACCGCATTGTCGCCCACATTGGATATGCCATCGAGCTGCAAGGGGTTGTCGAGTTTGAATATGAAATTGACCACTATTCTCTTTACCCTGACTCAGGGCTAAATAAGCAATGGTATCGCGCAAGAATTCGCCCGCTAGATGCATCCATATACAACACGCCTGCTGTAGTGTGCATGGTGTCAAACATTACTCGTGAAAAGGTGTTTCAGTCACAACTATTTGAGTATATTGAAGTAGATCCGTCACTGGATGTTCGGGTGCTTAACCATCGTGCATTTAGCGATTTTGTGAAAGAAATTGAAAGTGGAGCTTCCTCCGCCCTTACCTCTCAATCTCAGGCAACTATTTGGATAGAAGGGTTTGAGCGCATAGAGGCAATGGCAGATACGAAGACCTTAAAAAATCTTGAAAACAGTGTTATTTCAGCTTTATGGCGTGTACGTCATGATGCAAGCTATCAAGTAGGTAGAATGTGTTTTGGGCAATATGTTGTTACAGCCAACATTAGCCCCCATAACCTTCAAAGCTCAATTAAGACCACGCTTGCCAGTATCGATGGTAAAACGGTTTCACTGAGAAATGGTGAATCCGTTGCTATTCAATTCGAGATCGCTGACAAATAATCCTTTTCTCCCCGGTGCAATCAAGTTATCAGCTTAATTGCATCGCGCCTACGTGTTTATTAAATTCCAGTTTTTTTAAGCCGCAAGAATAAAAAAGCCTCTTTTTTTTAATTCCCTTTCACTATTTCCAATGACTGTTTTGGGTTTCTAGTGGGTCTATTTTGGTTTTGTTTCAAACGGACTTCAGACTCAATTCAAATTAAGAATAAGTCCGCTCTCTACTCTTCTGAGTTCAAGCCAGGAGGTATGAGCCGTGACTTAAAGAGAGGACTTTACGATGCATTTTTTAACAGACTATATCGATGTAAAGCTGTTGCATCGAATCATGTTAGCTGGGGCTGTTGTATTTTTAACCGTGGGCTATTACAGCTTGGCGTATGGTGGTGAAGGATTTTATCACTTTGGTTTGAGTATGGTGGGTGCAGGCCTAGTCGGTGCGGTTATTGGATTTTTAACAGATCAAGCAGCTTGTGGAGGTAAATAATGATTATTCAAGTTGGAAATCAAAAAGGTGGTTGTGGTAAAAGCACAATTGCCGTCAATCTAGCGGCACATTTGGCCAAGTCAGGTAAGGATGTCATTATTCTTGACGCCGACAGACAAGCTACATCAACCAATTGGGCACTGGATAGGCTGGAGTCTAGCGAAGCTTTACCGACTGTTCAGAATGTCCAGGCTTCTGAAAACATTCGTGAGCTGGCACTCGACTTGGGACGGCGATATGAGTTCGTCATTATTGATACTGCTGGGCGCGATAGCAAAGAGCTGCGAACAGGTATCTTGGCCGCGGATTTGTTATTGGTGCCATTTAGACCATCACAACCAGATCTTGATGTAATGCCAACACTTTATGAAATCATCACGAATGCACAGCTTTTTAATGAGAAGTTAAAAGCGCTTGCTGTGTTGAGCATTGCGCCTACAAACCCTATGATCAATGAGGTTGCAGAAGCACAGGATTATCTTGCTGAATATGCTGATATTCCTTTGCTGAACACCGTGGTTCGAGATCGAAAAATCTATCGTGATGCAATGGGGGTTGGCAAAGGCGTAGTGGAGATGGACAATCCCAAGGCGATTGAAGAAATTACAAGTTTATGGGAGGAGATTCGTGGTCACAAAGCGTAAACCCAAATCAATTGAGGAATTTGTCGATGCGGCTGATAAGCAGCCTGTCAAGACTGTAAACAATGCCTCTTCACAAGCTGACTCTGTGCGCCACATGGGGGCATCTTTTAGTGAGGAGGAGTATAATCTGCTCAAGATGGCAGCTAAGCAAACCAGCCGTTCTATGAAGGGCTATATTCGATATGCGGTAACTAAAGCCGCTAAAGAAGATTTAAATCAATAGGAGTTTTAAATATGTCAAAAGAAACACTTGTTAACCGCATTGTTGAAGCCGAAGGCATTTCTCGCCGTGACGCAGTTAAGGCCGTCGATATGGTGTTTGGTGCAGTACAGGCATCGCTTGTTGCCGGTGATGACATTACGATTGTGGGTTTTGGTAAGTTTTCTGTCAAAGATCGCCCTGCCCGCACAGGACGTAATCCTTCAACGGGTGAAACCATTCAAATAGCAGCTTCTAAAGCTCCATCGTTTTCTGCTGGCAAAAGCTTAAAAGACGCTTTAAAAAAATAATGCTTACAAGGGGGCAGCCTGCCCCTTTCTACAGTTGCTTTGCGGCGTCCGATCAAAACCTCTCCTTGCGTCTTTTTTGACGCACTCAATCATGTCTTTTTAACTCCACATCACTATTTAGTTCAGTTGGTCAAAATAGGTCTGTCATATCTATGTTTGCTGAATTGTGCCGTGTTGTAAGTCCTGGGCAATTAAAAACTGCTAAATCAGGCAAGTGTTTTTTGCAAATTGAATTCTCTTACTCCTATTTTAGATTTGGCAAAAAGCACGAGCAAATTGTTGAAGCCACACTCTGGGACAAAAGAGCAAAAGCACTCTTTCCAATGCTAATTGTTGGCTCTTGGGTTTTTATAACCGCTTCCGATATTCATGTATCACCGCATGGTGGCGAGTTATCAAAACTTGTTTGCACCATTGTTGATATTAAGGTTGTTCAAAAGGATTTATAAATGGTTTCGCTTAAGCACTTTCAGAAACTCATGTTTGTTTTGGTTTTTGCATTTAACTCAGCAGTAGTGAATGCAATGACTCCCGAACAAATGGCCAAGGGAGCATTTAATAATTTAAAAGGCCAAACCGGTCAGAGTGTTTTGGGAAACATGGGGATTTCAGGCTCAGGACAGGGCAACATTGGATCTGGAAAAGGCGGGTTAAATATTAGCCAAACAGCTACTGGAAGTATTTCGTGCCCCTTTAGTGAAGATGTATATGGATTTGGTACGGTCAATGGTGTTTCGTTTGCGTGCCAGCAAAGCGTCTCAGGGCGCAGTCTTTATTATTGCACCAATACCCTATCTGGTGCGATTTGCGGCGATGATGACTTCAAGCCAATGCAAACAGTCAAAACCGATGGAGAGGCCACAATGATGCTCCAGAGCTGCGCCTCAGATGGTTGCAGTATCAAAGTTGATATAAAGCGTAAACAAACCTTCGATGGAAACAACCTTGATTCACACGGTCAATCGGCACTGTCTCAAAATTACGCTAACGAAAATTCTATTGCGAGCTTAACGCTTGGCTCAGGTGTTTATGATGATCAAGGCAATGTCATCCATGCTGGTAAGAATTCCAACATGGGCAAGTATCAAGAAACCTTGTTAAGCAAAGACCAGCAAATTGATTGTGCCCAACGTCAGTTTAATGAAATTGAATCCGATGGTGAAACTGGAACCTGTGCAAGACCCGATGTACCGGTAAATGTTTTTGACATAGATTCCAGTCAAAGCACTCAGTGCCAAGATGTTAGCCAGTGTTTGGACATGGTTATCAGTCAGATCAGCGAACAAAAAACATGCACACTGTCTATACCTTCTGACACGATTGAGCAGAATGATTTAACTCCATATATAACCTGCTCTCATCGTGAGGTTTATACTTGCACTGAATCTAACGAGTATGAAATTGGCTGTAGTGTCGGGGTTTTATCAAATGGTGAATGTTTGCAACAATCCTGTACGCCCGGCCAAGTTTTATCGCACAAGTCGAATCACTCTTGTCCCTCTTGCTGGGCAGCACAATGGGCTCACCACCAAGCGGTCTGTGTTGATAATGCCAGAATAAGGGTAAGGCATTACTGGGGTACGTCATCTACAACCAGTTGGGAGGCTAGAGTCCAGTTATCAGGCTACCCCACCGAAGACAAAATCTACAATGCATCACCTCTTAGCACCCTATCCGTTACTGGGAGCAATATGGGAAGTGGCTGCACCTATCGAGTTCACTACACCCAAAACTGCAATGCCACACAATGCTCTGCTGCCCATAGACTAGAAAGCACGTGCAACGCAAATGGCTATACATTACATGACACCTTTGCCATTCCTGTAACAAAAAGTAGCCCAACACTTGTTCCTTCAGGTACCAGTCGAGTATGCAGCTAATGAAGAAAGTCATATTTTTGTTCATGATGTTGGCTTCGTCGCCAATTGTTTTGGCTAGTGAAAGCTGTATTTTGGAATCGCAAACCTGTATGGATAATGCATGCCGTAATGAGGGTGGTACTTGGATTTGCTTTGCTGCCTCACCCAACAAACCGGCCAATCATGTCATTATTGAAGGTGAATGTTGGGACTTGAAAAAAAACTACAAATGCTCCAGTGATAATGTGTCAAGTACCTGTGCTAGTTCATCAATAAATAGTTGTGTGTTGGCAACCAATAACTGCTCCATATTTAATGAAGCGTTAGGCGTATGCCAACAATCTTCGCGTCAATATGTTTGTACGAAAGATAAAGTTACGACTTACTCCCCAGTTCAACCCGGCTCAAATTGCGCCCAAACCAGCGAAAAAACTTGCCATGAAAAAATTGGAAGCTATTGCGTAAATGAGGACAGTAAATGGTCTTGCGCGATTGACCAAGGGGATTGTATAACCGAACCCGAATGTACAAAAGTTGCAGAAGTGTGTCTTGATACAGAGAATGGCCAGTGCTCGTATGTCGAACAAACCTATGACTGCACTTATCTACAAGAGCAATGTAATGCCTATCAAACAACTAACAGCTGTACCAATATTTCACTTGAAACGCCTAGCATCACTCAAGTTCAGGATGGCAGTTTCAACAAGGCAATGCAGGCATCAAGCATGGCTGAAATGCTCAAACACGGTGCAGCGGGTGATCCATTGCGCGTATTCGCAGGGAAAATGCAAAAATGCAAAGAAGTGGATGGGTGTAGTGCTCTAGGAACATGCTGCTGTGGTAAGGATGCTGAGAGAAACGCTAATTTTTTGGGTGTTGTTAAATGCACTGAAGAGGAATCAGAGCTTTATGGACGTAAGAAAAAAGGATTGGCTGTTTCCGTGGGTAGTGGCTGTACCGCAGGGGTAGACGGTTTCAAATGTGATTGGGGTGGTTGCAAAACGTGGAACTGCGCATGGTGCACTGAGAAAACCTATTGGTACTGTACCTTTGATAACAAGCTGGCTCGTGCTGTTCAAGAGCAAGGAAGAGCGCAACTTGCCGCACTTGCTTCGCAAGGGTTTGCGGATGCTCAAACTCAAAACTATTCTTTTTCCTTTTATGGATCTACTGGAAGTTGGATTGACATGGGCACCGTCAATGGCAATCGATTATGGCGCTATCAATACAATGAACAATGCAATTCGATAAGCCCGCCCGCAGGTGAGAACTGCCCTGCTATTCTCACCACTTATTTTGCTGTGTGTGACAACAATAACTGTCATGCCCCGAATAATCCACCGCCGCTAAAGCAGTCTGATGACCGCTTAAATATTGTTGGCGTTAACCCAATAGACAATACGCGAATCGCCCTGTCTCGCAATGTTGTTGTAAAAGGTGATTGTGATTCAAATGCCAGTTGCAGTTATGCCGTATCCGCATGGAAGGGTGGTAACTTTCAAGTTCCACTTACCTTTTTATTTAGGGATGTTATTGAAACAGGAGTATGGAGCGATCCTTCAACGATTAGAAATCTTGAGATTTCAGCCTATACCTATGGTGAATCAGAAGCTGGGGATCAAATAAAGTTAAGGGTCAAAGCCGGTTCCAATGTCTTCAATCATACGCTTCCCAGAGAGATACCACCCTCTCCCGTTCAGTATGTACCGGGTACTCAGGTAAGAATATTTGGTGGGTGCGATGTACACGGTTATTGCTCTTATACGCTTTTAACCGATGTAGCTGCTTACGCCAAGCCCTTCAGAACGAGTTTCCAGACCAAAGGTTCGCTTGGATGCAATACCAAGCTTACGGCTGATTGCAGTGGGTTCACAATTGAAGAGTTTAGTTTGTTGGATTTAGGAAAAATGGATCTTTCGTTTTTAGCCAATGACCTCAAACCTACGCCGCCAGATCAGTCTGTCGTGGCAACACAGGCTACTGAACAAATTGAATCGAATAGTTTTCAACCTAAAACCGATGATATTGTGGCGAGAATTAACCAAGGCTATTGTGAGGATGCCTGTACCGTCAAGCTTTCAACCGTTCAAAAGTGGTTGCCCGCTAATATAACAGTGAGTCATGTTGCCGTTGACTGGGGCGATGGTTCAACCAGTGGCGGTGGTTACATTTATGAATTTAGCCACCACTACTCTAGCATTGGCGATTACGTAATCAAGGTTCACTTTACCCTGCAAAATGGTGATAAGCATTATGCTGAACTTAAGGTTCGCGTGAAAGATCGCTTTGCACCACCAGCAATGGGGCCCGTTCATGTTAACTTGGAGGCAAAAGCTTTATGGTAGGCCTAAAAACCCCTTTGATATTTACAATCACCTTGTCGCTGTCATCCATGCTTTATGCCGACAGTGCCATTGATCCGGGAGAGGTGTTTCATAACGCCTCCAAACACGAAAGCTTAAAACAATATCGTTCAATGCTTGAGGAGCAGCAAACCTTTAAGCGTGAGGATTATGCGCACTTTTTTGAAAAATCTATGCCCAGTGCATCAATGAACCCTGAAATCAATGCTTGGGTGGAAAAGTTTGCGAATGAAGCCAATACGCCGAGCCTTTACATCCTAATTTCGACCTCAATGCCAGAAGGTCTAATTCGCTCATACAGTCTTGACAGCTTGGTTTACGGTATTCCAATGGTGTACCGAGGAGTTAAGGAAAACGATACGCTTGGGAAGTTTATGAATGAACACATTCTCAAGTATCACAGCCAGCATGGAGCGCCAAATTTTATGATTGATCCAAGGTTATTTACGCTTTGGAATGTACGCTCTGTCCCCGCCATTGTATATACAAAAAAACCACCAACCTGTGATCAGATGATTGATGCAGGAGGATACCAAGAGTGCAATAAAGCTGACCCAGAAAGCTATTGGAAGATTGAAGGAACGGTTGATGTTGCCTGGGCTTTGAGTGAGTTTAAAAAAGCTGGCGCACCCATTTCTGAAAGTTTTCTAAACTTAAAATCATCATCACTCAGTGCTGAGCTCACAAAAGATGACTACGAAAAGCTCATGAAAAGCCTCTCGCCCAAAGATTAAACCTTTTTAAAAGTTATCACTATTTAGATTGGACTCGTTTTGGCTCCAAGAAACTTAGAGGTAACTTTTATGAAGAAATTTTTAGCTTTATTCAGTGCAGCATCTGCACTTCTTTTCACGTCTATTGCCAGCGCCTCATCTACCTACACGCCCGGTGCAAATGATCCTTTTGGTGAGTTTATGACAACCGTTGATAGCTGGGCGAAAGGTGCTTACGGCGTGGGTGCGGGTATCGCCTCTATTCTTGTCGGTGGCGCTTATGCCGTTGGACAGAACTCTCCCATGCCAGCTTTAGCCGGTCTCGCAACTGCCGCCTTCATCTACTGGGGGCCGGGCGCTGTTAAAACAATGATCACCGGTGCGGTTATTTTTTAGCCAGTCTTCACTATTACGTTGTGTGAAAAAACTTGGTTTAACGATGATTTTACGGAGTATTTATATGAAGAAATTTTTAGCTTTATTCAGTGCAGCATCTGCATTTCTTTTCACGTCTATTGCCAGCGCCTCATCTACCTACACGCCCGGTGCAAATGATCCTTTTGGTGAGTTTATGACAACCGTTGATAGCTGGGCGAAAGGTGCTTACGGCGTGGGTGCGGGTATTGCTTCCATTCTCGTCGGCGGAGCTTATGCCGTTGGAAAAAACTCACCCATGCCAGCTTTAGCCGGTCTTGCAACTGCCGCCTTCATCTACTGGGGGCCGGGCGCTGTTAAAACAATGATCACCGGTGCGGTTATTTTTTAATGGCCATGAATGAGAGAAGCGTTCCAACCCGGGTAGACAATGTTGTACCGATTTTATTTTGGGATCCAGTCGAATTTGTTATTGCTGTTGTTCTATTTGGATTCTCATTTCTGGCGGGGCTTCTTTTGGTTGGAGTTTTTCTTGTTTATTTTTTCTTGAAAATAACCAAGCGCATGAAAAGGGGCGCGAAAAGGGGTGCGGCGCAACATGCTGTATGGGCTTTTGGGTTATCAATAGACCCAACACTCCGAAAGCGCTTCCCTCCTCCCTATGAGAACGAATTTATAAGCTAACCAAGACTATTAACGAGATATTTTTATGTCACACGCTGATACAGTTATTACGCTGTCAAAATCTCGCAGAGCATGGCAACTGGCATCTCTATCACTTGCCACAGTTTCTATTGTTTTGAGTATTTCATTATTGGTTGTATCCAATAATACCAAAATCGTATTGGTTCCATATTCTGCGCTGACTGAAAAGCAGCCTATCACTATCAATGGTGAAATTGGACTTGATACCGCCTATCTATCCCTGCTGTCAGATGCTGATCTTGCATTGTTCTTAAACTGGACACCTAAAACGGTTGAGTCACGCCTTGACCAGCTCAAGTTTAGGTTATCACCCAGCGCCCTTGCTGCTAACTTGGAGGCTTTGACTAAGGATGCCAAGTTTTATAAAGACCAAGGTGTGACCCAAAGCTTCTTTCCTACTGAGAAAAAGTTTGAAGCGCCCAACAAGGTTATTGTTAAGGGCTTTTTAAACAGATCCGCAGGAACGAAACCCATTTCACCAGTCGAAGCCACTTACGTTATTACCTACGCCCAAGTTGGGAGTGGCATGTATGTGATCAATTCTTTAGAGGCCTCAAAGTAATGTCTATCCGAAACGCATTCATAATCTCTTTATCACTGTTGTTTTCTAGTCAATCCGTTATGTCGCAAGGCGTCTCAATTGGTAGTTACAACATGATTTCAGCAGATTCAAGAATTTTAAAAATTGTCTTCCCTCCTGACACTCCGATTGAAGGCAATCCGATTTTTTCCGATGACAGTAAAACCGCAATGGTTCGTTTTTCAGATAAAGCTGAAGGCCAAGTGGTTAATGGCGTTCTTGAAACCGTGTCGGGCAAATACATCCTATCGCTTAAACCCAGCTCAATCATACCTCCTCAAGTAATACGAATTGGTGGCGCTGGTGTATCACTAGAAATAGGGGATGCCAGTAATCCCAATATCCTATTTATCCCTGTGGTTTCCTCTGTTGCTCAGGGGATTCAACCTCGTGGCTACCAGGAAACCAAGGTTAACGAAGTTCTTAACTATGGTGCTTTTAAGGCTTATCCTCAAAAATCTTACTCCAACAATCGTTTCGAGGTAATTAGATACAAGCTCATATCTAAAGAACGTTCTGTTCAGGTTGAAGCCAGTCAATTCTATGCTGCCGGTGTAAAAGCGGTACATATTGATTCATCAACAATTTCACCTGAGCATGAATCTACTTTAATTGTCTTGAGGGTTGCGCAATGAGCGAGGTTAAGGTCAAAACACTTTCTGAAAAGAAAAATGCCATAAATAAGAAGTGGGCACTCATTTTAGGTGGTGCGGTTGTGAGTGTAATCGTTCTCAATGGAACGCTTAACAAACAGCCAGAGCGTGCAGCCCCACCTCCGCCGCTGGTTAATTTAACGCCTGACAAATTAGACCAAGCAACACTTGCCCAAAAAACCGACGCCGAAATAACTATGCTCCGTGACAAAACAAATGAATTAACGCGAAATCTCTCAAGCACAACACAATCTGTTGAGGATCTAAAGGCGCTCGTCCAGCGCCAGAATGAGTCTGCACAAAAAAACTTCGAGGCAATTAATAAAGGGTTGCTAGAAATAAACTCAAAAATTAACGCTGATGATCGGAGGCTCCCTGCCCCAACACCAACTAGGGGTCGGATACCGCAGGAACCACCGGCTCCACCATCACTTGATGCTGTGAAAAAGCAGCATGAAATTACTACGGGCACACTTCCCGACCTGCCTCCATCGCCAGTAGCGTTTGGTTCAATGCAGGATGTAACGCCAAAACAAGCTGAGGAGGCGCAGAAGACCAATGGAATTTACAGCCCCAAGAATGAGGATGCAAAAATCTTCTCCCCTCAGCCTTCAAGCGCAACCACTGAACAAGGGAGTAGGTTTGCTGGATATTTAACAACCAGTTTTGCGCCGGGGGTAATGTTAACAGGTGTCTCTGCAAACACGGCAACGACCACAAAAGCCAATCCACAACCCCTCTTGATTAGGATGCAGGATAACGCTTTTTTACCCGGCGAGGCACGCTATCGGGTTCAATCCTGTTTTGTGATGGCTTCAGCTTATGGTTCCCTGTCTGATGAGCGTGCTCATATTCGATTGGCTTCGATTTCATGTGTAGATAAAAAAACAAAACGCCTACTTGAATCACCTGTAAAAGGCTATGTAGTTGATGGTGACGGCACATTCGGATTGCGAGGAAAGCTAATCGAAAAACGCGGGGCAATTCTAGCTAAAACGCTGTTAGCAGGCTTCGCCCAGGGGTTAAGCGATGCTGGGTCGTCCGCTTCAACTGCATCTGGAGTGGGGGCTCTTGCAGGCCTGAGTGTCCAGCAAACCGCTGAATCAGCCGCCTTTGGCGGACTGTCCTCTAGTGCAGGAAAACTCGCTGATTTTTACATGAAAGAAGCTGAAAGCATGTTCCCGGTGATTGAGGTCGGTTCGGGTCGCAAGCTCTTTGTCGTATTCTCTGAAGGTACGCAGCTTCAATGGAGTGATTATGAAAACAAATAAGATACAACAAAAGACCGTCGCCATTTTATTGCTCATTGGCTTGTTTAGCTTTTCTATTGGTCTGGCTTTAGGATTTATGGTTTGTGGTGGGTCGGATGGTGACACTAAGCATGTATTAACAAATCAAGACCCATCTCAAGATTGGAAGATGCTTACCCTAGCCAACCCAGCGTATAGCCCAGAAAACGCGCTCAACATGGCAAAACTTCACCTTCCCACTACCAAGTGGTTAGGCGCAGTTGAATCCACTTACGCACCAGGTCTCATCGAACTTCAAACGAACAATCGCACGGCAAACTTCTACTACGAGCCACGAACAGGATATTTTTTAATCGGGCTAATTATCAACCCCTATAACAAGAACGGACAAATTGCTCAGGGAGAATTTTCAAGTGAAGAATAAACACATCCTCGCTGCCTTAGGTTTTGCATTAGTCGCTTCAGGCTGCTCTAGCAATGGCAAATTTTCTTGTCCTTATGGTGAGTCATGTGCTCCGATTGACAAGGTATATGAATCCTCTATTAACGATACATCGACCGAAAGCTGGTCTGTTTGGGGTAACGAATATGATCTCATAACACAAGATAATTGGGCTTGCTCTAAATCCGGCAATCAATGCGATAAATCAAAAACTAAACCAACGGAAAAAACCGTGTCCTTAGCCTTGCCTTTTGCTGATAGTCTCCCGGGGGCTGTGTACCACCCGCCTAAACCACACAAGGTTTGGCTTGCCCCTTGGCAAGACAAAAGTGGCGTATTGCATTCTGGTAGCTATGCATGGTTCACCACACCTTCTTACTGGACTTATGCTGGTGTGAGAATGGATCAGGAAGGCATGACAAGTCAATCAGACAGAGAGTTTGATGTTGAGCCTGCTTACTTTGATGGTCTGAATGTCGCGCCTCCTAACGAAGGCTTGGTGGAAGGTTTGGAGGGGGTGGCTCAAAACCTCAACCAAACATTTGGGAGATAAACAATGCTTGAATCGACCTTTGATAGCGCCCAAAAATGGATGGACAAACAGCTTAAGACGGCAGTTAATTGGTTAAAAATTGACCCCCCGGGGCTACAATCAACTCCACAGGGGCTAATCGAAAACTTTGCCGAACGTCGTCCTCTATCGTCTGTTTTGTACTATCGTGATGTTGATGATGATGGGTTGATTTTTATTGATGATGGTCGTGAAATCCGACTTGGATTTATGATCGAGTTCACACCCTACCTGTCGGCAGGAACCGACTCTGAGCTGCAAATTGCAACCATTTTGACAGCGATCAACGTACCCGACACCATTATGCAATTTGGTATTTTATCGCACCCCATGATTTCACCAATCCTGGATAAATGGGGGAAGGCGAAACAGCACGCTAATGATCCAATGATTGATGCCATGGCAGACTTCAGAAGAAACTACTTCCTTTCTGCGGCTTATAAAACATCACTCATTGAAGGCAGAGAATCACACCCAAAAGATCACTCCTATTTGCTAACTGTCACGCTTCCTTATAAGGGCGACCATGATGATGAGTACCAGTGGAGGGATTTTAAAGAGATGGTTCTTAAATCTCGCTCATCCATAATTGGCGTAATGAATGGTGCAAAACTACCAGCCATAGCGCTTAATCGAACAGGCATAAAGTTTTATCTACGGATCTTGGCAAACCCCCATCTGTCTGCGGATTCACTTGCCAGAACTCCTTATGATCACAAGGGAGTTGCTGATATTGTGATGAAAGGTAGCCGTCTCTCAGTAGATCGTGATGGATTGTTAGACTTTTCTGCATCCGACGATATGGATTCGCAGCGCAAATCTGTCGTATGTATGACGATGGATGGCTATCCTAAACAGAACTACCTACCCCTTACCGCAAAGCTGATTGGCGACTTTGTTGCAACTAACGAGAACATTCCTTACCCCTTTTGGATGTACTTAAATGTTCGGTTGCTTGATAGCGGCAAAACAAAAGACAAATTGACGGTCAAGCTGGCGGGTATTAGTCGTCAATTGGTATCGGACTCACCAGCCTATCAAGCCATTATGTCCCACTTGTTTGAGCAAAGAGACCAAACACACAGCCTGATTCGAATGTCAGAGGATGGAAACTCACTGGTTACTTCCTACATGGGGCTAAATATTTTCGCGCCTAAAAAAGAGGCGTTAAACGCGGCCAAGAATGTGACATCTATGTGGGCGGGACATGCGTTTAGAGGGTCTCAGGAAACATTTATCTCTTTTCCAATCTGGTTTTCATCTTTACCGGGACTCTTTGTACCTGACGCGGATCCAACCAATTTTACCGGCCTACAGCGAAGCTCAACCATGGCCACCAAGCACGTCTCAACCCTTGCGCCCATACAGGGAGACTGGAAAGGCACAAATCCGGCAGATGGTGGGTTATTGTTAACTTCGCGTCGTGGGCAATTGGCAACAGTTAATATCATGGATAAACACGTTGTCACCAATTACAACTTTACGGTTGTGGCTGCTTCTGGCATGGGTAAAAGCTTTGTTGCCCAAGAGATAGTAACTGACTTTCTATCAAAAGGTGGGCTTGCGTTTGTTATAGATGCTGGTCGTTCATATTACGAAATGTGTGAGCTTATAGGCGGCACAAACCTCGTCTTTAGCGCTGACAAGCCTTATGACATCAACCCGTTTGCTCAAATCAAAACTGAGTTCGATCTTAAAGAATTTACAGAAATGCTTAAAGAGCTGATTGCTTACATGGCATGGCCAAAAAGTATCGAAGGCGGCGTACCCGACTGGGAGTACGTCCTGCTTGAGCATGCCATTGAAGATTGCTGGCATCAAGCTCGTGAAAAAACCACGATGAAAGATATTCGCGCATGGCTTTATGCGCACGAAGATGTACGTGCGAAAGACATTGCGGATCAATTAAGGCCATACACAGAGGGTAGATTGGCTGCCTGGTTTGATGGAACCGGTGCGCCGATTGACTTAGGAAACCGATTTGTTGTTATTGAACTTGATGACTTGAAAAGCCAAGGTGCATTCCGTGATGTGGTTTTAACAATGATGATGCAGCGTATCGCAAATGCCATGTACAAAACCCAAAACCCAGACCAGCCAAAATTGATGCTTATTGATGAAGGATGGGATCTTTTGGCTTCAAATCAGGCGGCTGGATTTATTAACCGTGCTTATCGGACATATCGTAAGTTTGGCGGATCTGCTGGGGTGATAACTCAATCTTTTGGTGATTTTCAGATGTCAGCAGCCGCAAAAGCTGCGTGGGATAACTCCGCTTGGCTTTTTGCTTTGGGTCAAAAGGCCGAATCGCTTGAAGCCGCGTTTAAGTCTGGATTAATGGTCGCTGATGAGTTAACTCAAAAACTTCTAAGTAGCGTACATACCATACCAGGCAAGTATTCCGAAATTTTTGTAAGATGCGGTGGTGGTTCTGGGGTTTATCGGTTTATATCGGATCGATATACCTACTGGCTTTACACCTCAAATGGAACGGAAAAAGCTATTCGCAAAAAACGCTACGAGTCCATCATGGATAAAGACCCTACGCTATCCTATCAACAAGCGATGTCCATGGCGATTGCTGAGCTTGCCGATGAAGACTATGCCAAGACGCTTGGTGATTCACCTCGTAAAATTATTCAAAATTTGGGCGTAGATGTTTAATTTTTTGGAGTCTTCTCACTATTACAGATGTGAGCTATTTTTTTGACTATTTAACGTGAGGTTAATTTTATGGGATTTAATAAATTCTTCTTCAATGGTGAAATTGTTGATGTCGATCTTCGGGACAGCGGAAATGCGATGGTTTGGGTAAAAACTTCAAACCATCCTGAGGTAGAGATAAATCACTCACAGATCCCGTCTTGGTACACATCTATTATTCCGGTGCGAATTTCTAAAAAAACACTCGACGGCATCATTGAAAACCGGAAAAAATCGAACAACGCTAAAAAGAATTCAGGCGATAGCTCCGTGCTTAACGCGTTTGAGATTGGTGCGATTTATAACATTGAGGGTTCGATTCAAGGTATTAAGCGAATCGTTGATGGAAAGCCTTTCTACTCTTCTGAGATTCAAGCAGCACGTATTTTTAAAGACGATGAGTGATTTGCCAATCGTTCAGCAATGTATCGTTGAGGCATCCAGCCTCTATGAGGTGCCTGCCCCGCTTATCAAGTCAATTTTAGACGTTGAGGGCGGTGGCAAGGGAGTGGTGGCCAAAAACCGAAATGGAACAGAAGATTTGGGTTGGGCGCAAATCAATACGGTCTGGCTACCTGTGTTGGAAAATTACAGAATTACGCGCCACGATCTTTTGCATGATCCATGTATCAACATCGGTGTTGCGGCATGGATTCTGCGCAAAAGATTTGCGAAATATGAAAACTGGGAAGATGCTATAGCCTCCTACAATGCAGGCTTTAGGCTTCAATATGGCAGGAATTATGCCAAGAAGGTTATGGCTAAATGGGTCTTATACAACGAGCAATACAAAGTAAACAGCTTTACTTTTGCTATGAACCAATAGTGATGACGCTAAATGGCATGACGGTAGGATATGAGCAATTGGTGAGGCTTAAAAACGGCAATGGTACCGCCGATTTTATAAGTGGGCTTAGCTTAACTGATCGTTACAATCTTGATGTTTATACTATTGAGCAAGCCGTATCATTTATCAATTTGAATAACGTCCCGGTTACGGTAAACATCTTTAACGAAAACCTTGAGCTGGCAATCAAGTCTCTTGATGGGGTATCCCTCAAGCAGCGAATAGGTATTGAAATTCATGAAAGCGTTATTGATGACCGAGCTCATAAGCTCATGATGATGCGTCCTGATTTCTGGTGGTTATTGGATGACTTTACAAGCAGAGAGAACTTTGCGCACACATCCATGTCAACAAGATTTCGTGAAATCCCTGTGACCGCAAAACTTCCCTATCTTCATGCAGAGGCATTGCTTAGTGGGCAGTTACTCATTGATCCAATTCCATCTAGTTGGATTTTGATTGCCGAGGGTGCTACACGCGACAACCTGACTGAATTATTTAAAAAAGGGGTCTTATTGGCCCAGGGACGACAATTATTGGAGGATTAAAATGTCGATTAAGTTACAGCTTCCCAAAAAAGAGAAAGTAATTAAGAAAACCATTTCCTTTAAGCAAAGTGAAAATGAGCGAGTTGGTAAATATTTCACTTACTTGGAGCAACAAGGCTACGAGGTTGACCAATCAAACGTGCTGGCTCAAATCGTATTGCAGTTTATTTCTACAGACAAGGGGTTTGTTGCTTATGAAAAGCGTCATGTACAAAAGGAGGTAGCACATGCAGACGATTAAGCGCCTTTTATTTGTTGCGCTTTTGATTAGTAGCTTTTCGGCCTTGGCATCGAAACATTATATTGGACTAGACCATTTTCCAGAACTAACCATTCAGTCATCGAGCGCTAAAGATCAGCGGCTTAGTGGGTCTTCTTTGATCTACGGATATGAGCCTTCCGCAAAAAGCGGCACCAATTTGTTATATGAAATTGGGCTTCTTAAGGGGGTTGGCAAGGGTGATTTATCTTTAGATCTAGCGACGTTTAAGCTTGGCAAAGCTTGGGTTTACTCTTGCTGGCGTCTTGCAGGTTTTGGTGAAATTGGCTACGGCACGCAAAAATCTACCACAACTGAAACCATATCCAGCTTAGGCGCTGGAATGTCGGCAGGATACCTTGCTACCCCAAACCTGTATATCGGCATTGGTTACATTTACAACTCCCATCACTCCGGTTTTTCAGCAAGTCTAAAAATAGGCTTCTAATCCACACCCTCCCGCTTTAACGATTTACCCGTTCTTTTTGGCGGGTACCACTCCCTCCTGGCTCCATAGAAAAGTTCATCATTTCACGCATGAGTTAGCGCTGCTCAATCCATAAACAAATCTTATCTATGCATTAAAAAACAAATAAATATTTGAAGTGTTTTTTTATTTTTTCTCACTATTTCACTCGGTGTCATAGAGGAAATTATGGATGAAACGGGGTCTTCTTCGAGCGTATTTAACACTTTTTATTTTTTACTACGTCATCGCAATAGGTTTTTGGTTAGCGTCGAATGAGCTTATTGAGCAAACCGCAAAACTTTACGAGCCGGACATTGAAGTTAATGCGGCCAATGCATTGTTGGTGGCTGCTGGGTTGTTGGAAAAAGCGATTCTGAATCTTTGGTACCTTCTTGGTATCGCTATAGTTGTTGCGCTTACAGCCACCCTTCTTACGGTTAAGTTTTTAGGGGTTAGAGTCCCAAGATCGGATGAATGGCTAGGTATCTCAACAAATATCGGCGTAATACCTAAGCCCACTTGGTTTCTTTTGCCTAAAAACATCGTGGAGTTGGAGTTTGCGGACAAGGCTCAAAAAAGCTTTTTAAAGCTGCCAGAGACCCATCAAAGGGTTGTTACCGAAGTTGCCTCTCTTCTAAGCGAATACCCAGGTGTCTCCGCTGGCCTTGGGCATCAGAACAGCTTGTTAGACCACTCGTTAGAAAACCTTTCTAAATCCTTACTTAACGAGGAAGCTGATCCTTTGCTTCCAGTTCTTGCCATAAGTCACGATATTGGGAAGATCATTTCGGAACAAAGCGGAGGGAATAACAAACCTCATCATGATGACTTGTCAGGATTGATCCTAAGTGGCCTGCCCTCTTTTAGGCACCTTTCCGCCAATGATCAAGAAGTCCTAACCTTACTTTTAAAGTACAACCACAAGCCAAGATTACGTCCAATCCTGCCAGACCCTGCATCTGAAGCACGAGCAGAAAAGCTCTTAACGTCACAAAAATGCATAGATGCAAACGTAACCATTGAGGAAAAAGAGCACGTCAAGTCGAGCTTTGATTTTCAGTTATTCGTTGAAGAAAACATCCATCAAATCCTGGGGTCTATTACCTACCAATCCTACGGGCTACCAAAGGGCACCGCAGCGGGTGGTTGGCGTGATGGAAGCACTTTATATCTTCTGGAAAACAAGTTAAGGGAGGCATTAAAAAACCTGCTACCAGAAGGCTTTGTTGCGGCGCATCACCAAACCGTTTTCAGCAAGGCGGCCATTCAGCCTTTGTCTTTAATGCTAATTAACCTTTTTGAATCAAAAGGTTGGCTGCTCAAACACTTCAATGGGGTGTCTGCCCGTAACGGGCTTTGGAATATTAAAGCCGGGGCAATGCTCTTTAAAGCAGTGCTGGTAATCAAATTGCCCACAGAAATGCACTTCCTCCTACCAAATCAGTCCCCGTATGAAATCACGATTGATGGCCCAACACTTCATGCACCTTCAAAGCGTGTCACCCCAAAAGCGGCCAAGAGTGCGATTTCCATCCTCGATGAAATCAAGAAAAACCGGGCTACTAACAACGCGAGTGACGTAGAGGCGGATGAGGAAAAGCGACTTAAAAACGCACGCATGATTTCTGCAACTTTGGGGATCCCCTTGTAGCTGGGATTTTTCTGTGGAGACAATTAAATGTTGAGTAAAAACCCTTATGTAATTAAAAACTGTCACAAGATTGCTGACAAAGCGGCACGCGGGATAAGAAAGGGTGATGCCCGATACAAACACATCCCTTTTGAGGACATGGTGCAAGATGCTTGCTACTTAATACTTTCTGGGCGGCTAGACACCTTCACCTCAGAAAAAGGGGAGCCTAGCGAAGCCCATCTTGTAGCCTACACAAAAAGGGCGCTAGAGAACGAAATGAAGCAGGGTGTTGGGCGCAACTATGGTTCTGGCATAACGCTGCCTTATAAGCGAAACGATGCTAAATCCAAGTTACCAATAATCACTTCACTGGATGAATCATCCAATGAACTTGATGAGGGTGTTCAAGAACTATCATCTCCATTGCTTAATGTTGAGGCAGGTATTGTACTGTCAGGCTTTGACTCTGACGACATCTATGATGAAAAGTCATTACTTACCGGCCCAAGTGAAGAAGATTTTCGAGGCTCGCTCGATGAGCCCGACGCACTTAAGCAGCTTGTGATTAACAATGTTGCAAGCGCTCCTGCCCTGTTGTCTTTTTTGATACTGGGAATCACGCCGGTAGATCTTTTTTATGATGATCTTAAGGCTGAATTTGAAGCAAAGAAAAGCGGTCGGTATAAAGCTGAGTCGGTACATTCTATTCTTCCACAATTGCTTGCCGAAGTGGTTATGAGTGAGCTTGCTCAAATCGACCCTGAAGGGCGCTTTACTGTTGGACAAAGAAGTATTGAGCTCTTCAAGAAACATTTTGATGCGCTGATTGCCACAGAAAAAGAGCAAGACGCTCCTTTTTCCAATCGAACGTCGGTTTCTGACTGGATTTCAAGCATTAGCCCAATACTTCTTGAAATGGGCTTGAAGGAAAAGCAAGTTTATCGGTATATCGCTTGGTTGGCGGCTTTTGGAGACTGCTTGCGTGGAAAAATCCCATGCATTAGCACAATAAAGCTTTCACGAAAGCTACCCGCGCCCTGCGCTGCATGATTCTGTTTTTACCAAATATTCACTACTCCTGTTGAGAACTTTTTTAGATTTTTAACAGGAGAAAGATATGTCGAGTTATGACATGTATAAAGAGGATATCGCTCAGGAGCAAGCGTTAGCCTTATGGCTTGCTGAACAGCAGTATGGCAATCAAGTAGATGACCACTTAAAGAATAAAATCAAAGCGAATGCTCGCAAAAATTTTAGCGCTAAGTTCATCTATGGTGGTGCGGTTTCGATCCCGTTGCTGCGTTCCTGTGACTCAGAAGAGTTGAAGGAAATTAAGCGAGGTATATCAACATCAATTGATGTTGATGATCAGGAAAACCCGCTACACCTAGAGTCGTACAGTAATACCGAAAATGAAATTATTACTGAGGAGCTGGAAACGCTCCTGTTCAAAAATGCTCCGATTTTTTGGGGTATTTTGGAAGGCTCTATTGGCTTAATGGATTTTAATACACACAGCCGTCGTAAGGCGGTCATGAGTGAATTAATTCCCCTGCTCCATGATCTTCACCCTGACAAATCTCACGACGAGATTGAAGATTTGGCCGAGGCTTGTTCTCGAATCACCTGGCGTGATCAAGATCGTGAGGAAGGTCAAAAAATCATTGTGAAGAAATGCTTCCGGCGTCAACCTGAAGCAGAGGTGTACGACAATTCGGAACAATTCCTTACTGCACAAGGAACCTTGTTCTAATTTCAACAAGCACTCTTCGGAGTGCTTTTTTATTGGGCATTAAGTTTGACTGGATCATCCCATATTGTATTTGGCGCTGGCTCAGCGCTACTTGTCTCGACACTCATGCAAGTCGAACCATTTATTATCGCTATCACAATGCCGTTTGCGGTTATTGGGGCGCTTCTGCCAGACATTGATGTTTACCGGTCAAGGCTTAAACGTAATTTAGTTGTTCGTTTGGCGACGATTCCACTGACGCTGTTTGGCCACCGCACTTGGTCTCATAGTGTCGCAATGCTAATGGTGGTTGCCTTGCCGAGTTTGGTTGCAGAGGGGTTTTGGTTTTATGCCTGGTTATTATTTTTTACAGGTTTTGCGTCTCACCTTTTGGGTGACTGGCTAACCCATTCCGGCATTCCACTGTTCTACCCTATTCAAAAACGCTTTCGCAGCCCTTTTCCCTTTAAAACAGGGGGTATGGCAGAGTATCCGGTTTCATTCGCGCCAAGTATCGCCGCCCTCCTAATCATGCTTGCGTAAGCCTTATGGATTTTAGGTATATAACACTGATCTCTGCCATCTTGTTTTTGGCTCTAAATTCACACCTGTTGAGTACAAATCGATTTTGGTTATTCTCTGCCATTAATCTACTGGCTACATTAATGCATGAACTGTCTCATTACCTTGTTGCGCTTGTACTCAATGCAAAGCCGGTAAGATTTTCAATTTTCCCTCAACGATCCGCTGATGTTTGGGTTATGGGTTATGTGCAATGCACAAATCTTAGTTGGTATAACGCGGCTCCCGTTGCGCTTGCACCACTGACACTCTTCATCCCGGTGGTTATGGTGACGCCCTCAAACATTTTTTGTGCAATTTTTTTAGGCCTAGTCGCGGCTAATGCCGTCCCTTCCCGTGCTGACCTAGCAGTAGTTTTTAATTACCCAATATCCACCCTCTTCTACTCCCTTACTCTGTTTGTCATTTTTTTAGGGTGAAATCACTATTTAGGCAGAGTATTCAAATATCCAGCGCACTGCACTGATGTTTGTTGTTTTTAACGCCATTAACATGAGGTTATTTATGAAATCAAAATTTCCACGTTTAGCCATCACAATTCTGTCAGCGTCCTTAAGTTTGGGTGTAGGTGCCAATCCTGAGTCAGGAAAAGCATTAACTTCTGAACAGCTTTCGCATCTACCCTTCTACATCAAACAAGGCTACGAACAAAAGCTTTTCACTGTTAAGGATGCACAGCATATTAAAGAAATTGACATGACCATGTACGCCGTTCACTCACCACAATCCGGTGATGGGTTGTTTTTCGCCAAAAACGGCTACTTGTTTATTGGCAATATTATTGATGGTGCCGGTGTGTCCATAACTGAAAAACTTGCACAAAAATACGCAACGCCTCTCGACTTTACAGCCAAGATTGATCATTTAAAAAGTGCCAACATAATTTCTTATGGATCCGGCCCAAATGAGGCCTATGTGTTTCTTGATCCCCGATGCCCTCATTGCGTAAACAGTAATTTAGTCGCCCTCGAAACCAACCCTAATGTCTTACAAAACTACACGCTGAAAATTGTCATGGTTGGATTTGTAGCCCCTAACTCCAAGCACATGGCTGAGCAAATCATTAGCCGAACTCAAGCCGGTGAGGACTTTGTAAGAGTTTGGCGCTCATTGCTTAATGACAACATTGAGACTTCAATCAAAACACCGCTAGTAGATGAAAATCTAAACGTCATGCGACAAGTTGGCGTTGACTCAACACCTACGGTTATTGTTCGTCACGAGGACAAATGGCTGAAAGATGACTCTATTTTTAAGTGAGGTTGAATGATGAATTTTATACAAATAAACCGTTCGCATATTGCAACCGGTGCAGTCGCTGCGATTGCATCCATCGTCATTAGCGCTGTTCTTATCCATGCATCAGACTTTAAAAGCCTGCCGATTGGCTCTGGACAACAAGTTGTAATTGTTGATCCTATAAAAATTGCTAACGCTCAACGAGCAGCTGCTGCACAAATTATCGGCGAAAGTGCAAACAAAGATGTCGTGCTCTCTGATGTGTTTCAGGTTTCAAGGCGTGTGCAGGCAATTCTTGAGGAGCAATCAAAAGGCCGAACCGTGTTGGTTAAGCAGGCCGTTCTATCCAGCAACCTTACCGATATAACCGATGACATATTGAAGGCTGCCGGTTTGCCCACAAATGTACCCTCCATTGATATTGGTAAGCAGTTACAGATTGCTCCCACGAGCCATTTACATAGCGATAGCAACCATGAACTTAACACTCAAAACTCGGGTAAATAATGTGGCACGAGGCCTAGTGCCTTATGCCATTATCGCCTTTCTTCTTGGTTTAGCTTGGGAAGTTTCGCCTTTTAGAATTGGCATCAATACAACACCCTCTGTTCCAAAGGGGGTTTACTTTTACATGAAAGATCATTTGCCTTCCCTGTCTCATGAAGACTATGTACTCTTCGAGTATTTTCCTCATGCGCCCTATGATGAAAGCTTTGATCGTATTCGCCTAACATCAACATCTTTCGTCAAACATCCTTTAGGGCTGCCTGGTGAGGTAATTGATGTCGATGGCTCCAATTTCTACCGTGTTGAAAAAGATGGAAGTCGAACCCTTCTCTCTATTGCCAACACCGAAATGCCCCTTATTCAGAGCTATGAGAATCTGATAATCCCCAATGACTACATCTTCATGGGGTCAGACAACCCAAGGGGCTTTGATAGCCGCTACTTTGGTCTCGTTCATAAATCACAACTTATCGGAAAGGCATGGCTGTTATGGCAATTCGAGTAAGGCTTGTTTGTGGAGCTATGGTGCTATCCATGCTAAGCCAGTCGGCTTTCGCATTGGTCGAGCCCGGTAATCAAGGTTATTGGTTTTATAAAGAGCCGCCGCGCATATCGCCGCCCAAGGAATCCACTCTTCCGCCGCAGAGAAACCCAACCCCTCAAGTGATCATGGGGGACACCAAGCAAGAAGATGATTGCAATACTAATTGGCGTTTAGAGTGCGGATTCATTGAACCCAGCACCTTTGCACAACAAGAAAAGATGCGTGATGCCTTAATGCAAAACGCCTACATGAATCCGAATGATGCCAAGGCTGTAAAAGAGTTGCAGAAATACACTAAGTGGATTATTGATCAATCTATTCAAGCATCAAAGTTATGGCGCTATAACACAGTACAAGACCCTTCACTTGATCCACGAGCAACCAATCCTATTAGCGCCTATGGTCTGAGACTGTCCATGTCGATTAACAAGGACAAAAAGCAAATGGTGTGGGATACGATCAAAGATTGGAATGGCCAAGTCATCATGTTCTCCAAAGATGATTGCATTTTTTGCCATGAACAAGCACAAGCTGTTCGTTGGTTAAAAATTAATACCGACATTGATGTTCACGGTGCCAGTTTGCTCGGCGATTGCCCTGCCTTTGTCGCATCATGCTCTAAAGGTGAATTGGTTGATAAAGCGGCTCAGCTTCTTAATATTGAAGTGGTTCCGTCTTTTTATGTATACCTGCCCGACAACGTATGGATTCGGGTTTCTAACGGGTTAATTTCAGCCGATGAATTAGAAGATCGCATTTATAACTTCTTTATCGCTTGGCGCTCTGCTGTTCAAAAGGGGCTCAAGTCTAATGATGTTTCAGCACCCATGTCTTTTGATGACCCGAAGGATATGAGTGAGTTTAAGTCACTATTGATGCGCAAGTAGGCTTTTGATGTGGATGGAGGCCTTGTGTGATTAAGTCGATGGTTTATGACCAGTATCGCGTTTGGGTGCAAAACGACTATGGCACAGCTGATGTTTTTAAGGCATACGCTAAAAAGCACAAAGCCTACTTTCATCCGGTCGCTAAGCGCTGGGTTTTTATGCGAAAAAACGCACGCATTGCCCTCTCCGAAATTGCACACCGGCTAAATGTTTCACCAGAGAAGCTTGATGCACTGATCCACGCATCAAAGGCCTCCGATGAATTTGTGAAGCTGCTGACATTCAAAATTTACCCTGTTGCTGATGACGATGAGAAACTCATCATATTTTGTGAGTTTGACTGGGCTTCGGCTTACTTTTTTCGAGGGCTTGCCGGAAGGTTTGATGCAAAAAACAAGGCCTGGATTGTTGAATATGATGTTGAGTCCCTTGTTGATGAATTGAATGAGCTAAACGGCATCCCATTGTCCAGTATTGTTTACTTCAACTCTCCCTTAAAGATTGATACTGACTCTCAATCAAATCTGTTTGAGCGCAGCGCAGATGTGCTTGGACAAAAGGGTGATGACATAATTCGGGCTCGTGACAAAGAGTTTGAAACTCTCTCCGCAACAATTCTTCATTCCATTAGAGGGATTGAGTCTCGCGGATTTAATCGTCAAAAACTGAATGAATATTGCCAACAAATAGATGCACTACCTCACCAGTCCGTAGGAATTGAATTTTTATTAAGCCGCACCAGTTGTTTGTTAGCTGATGACATGGGCTTAGGAAAAACCTTGCAGAGCGTGGTAGCTGGGCATTTTACCGATGGCATTAAAATCGTCCTGTGTCCCAAATCATTAACTCGAAACTGGGGTAATGAGATTGCCAAATGGACTGGAAGCACCAAGTCTTACTACGTGTGTCCAAGTCGAAGCTCAAGCATACCGTTAGGCAAGGAATGGTATATCTTCAATTATGAAATCTCGGACAAGGCTATCGCTTTTTTAGAAGAGAATAAAATCAAAGAGATCGCCATGGCCTTTTTTGATGAAGCTCATGAGCTAAAAAACCCTCGAAGCATCAAGTCCCGCAATGCCTTCCATATCGCATTCAAGGCCGCAAACCGTATTTTGGTAACGGGAACACCTGTGCTAAATAAGCTCAATGAGCTTCATACCTTGCTGATGTTGTCCGGCCATCGTCTTGGCAAGCTGCCACGCAAGGCGTTTTTAGAGGAATACGGCAATTCAATGGCCGATGCTCGTCAGCTTAAAGATGAGCTGGCAACTTGGATGTTACGCCGCGAAAAATCAATCTTGGGTAATAAGCTGCCCGGAAAGATAGAGCAAGTCGTTGAGATTGATCTTGTAGGTTCAGACCGAGAGCAATACTTGGCGATACTTAACAATGACAACCTATCCTCTATCGTTAAATTTGGAAAATTAAGACACCTGCTTGAGGATATTAAGGTTTCATTTATCGCTGAACAGATCACATCCATTGCCGGTGAGCATAAGAGCTTAATTTTTTGTGAGTACAAAGAAACCGTTGAGCGTTTTAAAGACCTTTTTGAATCTCGCGGCATTGAGTGTGTCACCTATACAGGATCGGATTCCGTTTCCAAGCGTGATAAAGCAGTGAATGCCATTCAAAATGGCACAGCACGGGTATTTATTGGCAATACGAAAGCCGCAGGTGTTGGTATTACGCTAACCAGTGCCAGTCATGTATTTTTTGCATCCTTGCCTTGGACACAAGCCCTTAAAGAGCAGGCCGAAGACCGCGCTAATCGAATTGGCCAGAAACAATTGGTCAGAATAATCACGCCGATCATTCTTGGCACCATCGACAATCACCTCAAAACCATCATTGATAACAAAAAAGCGCTTGGCGAGTGCGTTGTTAAGGATGAGTTATCGCCTGATGTAAAAATGAAAATCATGGCGGCGGCATCGAAGGCGTCCCGAGCAGCTTAAATAAGATTTGCCGCACATTCACTACTCCTGTTGAGAACTTTTATTTGAGCTTTTAACAGGAGAAGAATCATGTCGCATAAAGACTTATTTAAAGACCTTGTAAACGAAATAATTAGCTTGATGGAGTCTGATGATCTGAATTGGTCTAAACCCTTTAGATCAGTCAAACATCAGAACCCTGTTTCGGGTTCAATTTACAGAGGAATCAATCCATTTATTCTGGCGCTTAAAGCTTACCGTGAAGGATGGGATGAACCCTACTGGTTGACCTTTAACCAAGCTAAAAAACTAGGTCTAAAAATAAAAAAGGGAGCAACGACAACACCTGTTTTCTTTTACTCATTAGTTGAAAAAGAAGACGAAAAAACTGGCGAGAAAAATACCTTTCCGGTTTTCAAAAGCTATCGGGTTTTCAATATTCAGCAAATGGATGGCGTTGTTCACAAGCTGCCCAAAAAAGTTGAGTTGATAGGAAGTCTGAAAGTTGGTTATTGCCGCCCTGTTGTCGATGCTTTTATCGATAACACCGGTGCCGACATTATTACCTCTGACAAGGCTGCGTATAGCCCTATTCGAGATAAAGTTATGATGCCTGCACCAGGCCTGTTTCATTCTGAAGAGAGTTATTATGCAACCTTGTTGCATGAAATCGCTCACTGGACAGGTCATAAATCGCGTCTTAATCGTGACGGTATCACTGATCATAGCGCGGTGTTTGGCTCGGAAAAGTATGCCTTTGAAGAGCTTATTGCTGAGTTAAGCGCTGTTTTTCTATGCTCACATCTTGGGGTTGAAAAAGGCGGTGTTGATCAAAATCACGCGGCTTATATCAAGCACTGGATTAAGGGTCTCAAAGAAGACCCAATGAGTTTATGGAAGGCCGCTGCAAAAGCTCAAGCTGTCTTTGACTATCTCTGTGAACAGCAGAAATAGTTTTTCAATCGAGCACTCTTTTGGGTGCTCAATTCACTTTGTCACCAACCGATCATAACGGCCATTATGGTGAGTTGGGTTTTTGATACCAACTACTTAATGATTACACCAAATCCTCTAAAACTACTATCAACTCTTGGCCTGACTCCAACCCTTCTTCGTACACAAAGACAAGTTAAAATGTAACTCAAATAGTTGACCCTGAAAAACTCAAGTCACTTTCATATCGCAGTTTTGGGGTGGGGTTGTTTTCTTTCTGCCATTCTATTGGCGGCCCCTCGGAGCCTACACCACTTATTGGCATCGTATCAAAAATATATCCGCCAAAAAGTGAGTTAAATTCTTCCTCTATATCTTTGAGGAACTGTAAAATCGAATCTAAAAGGTCACGAAAAGTTACGCAGTGCCATTCCACACCAGGTGAAATCTGAGATAAGACCTCTTTTTTAAAAGTATCTAAGTCGGCCGGAACATTTAGTAAGGTACCGGTTTTCAGGAGTGGGCTCACGTGCTCAAAATTAAACATCGAAAACATCCAAGAATGAACAGTGTACCTTGATCGTAACAGGTCAAATGTTTTTTTATTTTTCTCCGATAGGTTTTCGTAAGCTTTATCTCGCTGACCATTAAATTCTTCTGTGTACTGCAAAACGCGATCAGCTGCATCACCTATCCGGGGGCAAAAGTATCTTCTCCACCCAGCCTCAAAATATCGCTGCTGAAGTTCTAGATAGGTTAATCCAGTAATATTTGTATTACGAGTGTACTGCTTCGCCCCGCATTGGAGGCCATACTTCGATACGATAAACCCAATGTTAGCTCCAGTCTCATGCATAACCGTGGTGAATGAATGAACCACAGATTGGGGCACTGTGGTGTTCCAGTTCTTGCATTCCACAATATATTTGATTTTATCCAAGCTACGATGGTCTACAGCGCAAACATCTACATTGACGGTGCCACGCGGTGTCTGAAGGTCAATCTCAACATCAGCGGCCAGCCCTACGTTGCGAAATAGTCGCTTCACACCTTTTTGTAGGTCCTGCCAGCTCTCTGGATACGGGTCATCAATCATGAATTAAGGTTCAACTCCTAGATTCCTAACGCCGCCATCACCTGTGACAAATCCAGAGCGATGCGGAGGTTTTTTGGGATCCTTTGACTGGGTTTGTTAGGCATTTATCTTATCCATTATTTCTTTTATTTGTAGCTCTACCTCAAAAAAATTTTTAAAAGCTATGTGTAAAGCTCTGATCCAGTTTTCACTTTCAGGAAGCTCTAGGAATTTCATTGCTTTTTCGGGTATAAGCTCCTTCTGAAAATGAAATGTCGAGTTTCTAAAAAGTCGAAGTGCGTCTACAAAATCTTCTTGAGAAAGGAGCTCATCCACTTTTGGGTTGGTACATTTAAGCGCCTTGTAGCCTTCTACTACGACGTAGATCAGCCCGTAGAACACAGATAGCCTTGCAAATGACGAATGAAACTCTGCAAATTCCAACAAGCCCTCCTTAAAGCCATGATCACCCTCGATCTTTGTTGCAGCAACTTCTTTTAAAGCATCTGCCTTGAGCCAGTGCTTGTGGAGTGAAATTAGTTTTTCCATGCAACCTCGCATTGCCCAGCACCGCACTCAGCCGGAAGCTTGTCCGGCAAAATATTATTGATATGCATTCAATTCCTACGCGGTTGCCTTTGCGGACTTTCTCCGATTCTGAATAGTTTCAACAATAGCTTTCAAGGCATCGATGTCATTGCCCAAGTTAGCCGCTGAGGGTACGGCAGCAGCCTTTGCCGACGATGCGTCGTGGGCCGTTACAACGTCACAACTTCGCTTATGCAGCTTTTCAATAGCTTCGTATTCGGGACGGCTAAAACCTACAACCTCTTCAAGTGAGTCCACACGGATCCAGTCGCGGTATCGCTTTACGACGCCATTAAAAACAACGTCTTGAATTACTCTTTCGAGCGTTGCCCTTAACCGGTCATACTGGTATCGCATATCTCCAATCTCTTTTTCATTAGGATATGCCGGCCACGTCTTCGCAAGCTTGCTC
This sequence comes from Thiomicrospira sp., assembly GCF_036568485.1. Taxonomy (GTDB): domain Bacteria; phylum Pseudomonadota; class Gammaproteobacteria; order Thiomicrospirales; family Thiomicrospiraceae; genus Thiomicrospira. The sequence continues at coordinate 13,578 of NZ_DATCSL010000048.1, read as the reverse complement.
TGCGCCTGCTCAAGAGCGTTTATTCTTGCTTTATAGCCTTGATGATCCCACGGGAGGCCATCATTAACACAGCCAGGGGCTCCTCCTCGCCACTCCAAAAAGAATGTTGAATTAGGAATATCTGCTGCCTCGATCTCATCGGATAATTGGCCAAGAAATGATGTATCGTGAGTAAACACTACTACTTGCCGACTCTTAGCCTCCTCAACCAATCTCCGGGCAACATTTCGTCGCCGCCAATGATCCAACGACGAAACCGGATCATCGAGGATAATTCCACACGAATGATTGGCGAGCGCCAACTCAGCAAAGAATGAACCCAGCGCGATTGCACGTTGCTCACCTTCGCTAAGAATCTCATCAATTTTGTTCGTGACTGGAAGATCTAGTAGAAGTTGATGGTACATCTTCCCGCGGGAACTACGCTCCTTTAGTTTTGTTTTGATGTGCCCAATGCCAAGTGCTTCAAACTCTTTGTCAAGAGCTTTCCTTAACTCATCTGTTACCGCCACAGTAGCAAATTCCTTTGACTTATCAGAAATCGAACGTGTTTTTAAGGCGGAGCGACATTTCTCAAGGGAAAACTTCTTTTTCATCCGATCCAGCAACTCGACTACAGCACTCAAACTCTTAGCTAGGCTTTGTCTTGCAGTAAGTTCACTCAATTCTCTTTCAAGCTTCATTCGCTTCGTCTCATCCGCCGCTCTTGTAAGCGTTCGGAAAACCCTTAATTGCTGAGCTGCAAGCTGGCGAATTCGCGCTCTTGGCGAGACGTTCAAAGCAGGAACCTCTGCCCATTTTGATGTTTCGAGACACTGGAGCATAAACTCTCTACGCGCATCAATCGAAGCTTGAAAATCTGAAATTACTTGATGGATTGAGCCGTCTAAGACCTTGAGCTCTTCACTAAGGGCATCATCGGCAGCAATCATAAGATCGGCTGCTTTGATCTTAGTCTTGGCTATTTCTATCTTATTACGTGCTGCTTCGGCGGTCTTTGCGACATCATTCTGGATGTACTCATCAAATCGCTTAAGACGATCAATCCCTGATACGGGTAAATTTTCCTGGCACAATGGGCACACTTTACCCTCAGTAGACTGAGGAAACTCTTCTCCGGGAAATGCTGCTTCAGTGGAGTAGCGCCGTGCGGCGTCAAAAAGAAGCTTCCATACTTGCCCTCCAGTTCCTGAAAGTAACTCTTCACCGGAGCACAACGCGTCGGCAGCTTTCTTCTCAGCGTTCTCCGCGGAGATCTTCTCATCATTTATTTTCTGAAGTTTTTCAACAGCTTCTGAGCTAACCCATACCAAAGGTTTAGCCAACTTGTCGGCAAAAGCTTTCAGTCGCATCATAGAACGCTTCGACTCTTCCGCCTTAGCCAGAGGATTACCCTCCTTGAGAGTATTCTCAAGCTCGGCAATTCGTTTAACATCGCCTTCAGTGATGGTTCCAAGTGAAGTAATAGTTTCTGCGTTTGACTTTATAGAAAGGTTTGCAATAACTCTCCCGACCTCTGTATCGCCAAGAAGGTGGTGGAACGGCAACCTACTTACATCAATCCCACTAATCTCTGACTCGAGCATCTCTGAGAGTTTTGGGAGAACTCTGTTGGCTAGATTTTCAATAATGTCTAGGCCGTATGGTAAGTAAGCAACATCTTGCTCCGCCGTGATATAAGAGCGAGCACACTTGGAATCAAAGACTGAGATTGAGGAGAGCTGATCTGGTGAAGTTGTATCGCGCGCCCAACAAACTTCATGTGACACACCCATTACCTTTACATCAAATTTTGCGGTGGGCACTCTCTTGGAGGCCGCCGGATCATTTGCATCTGGGTGGACAGGGTCAGATTGATCTCTAGCCCGACAAGCTCTTTTCATAACACGAGCATAGCCCGACTTACCCGAACCATTTCCTCCATAAATCACAGTAATGCCAGCTTCGGCGAAAGTTAGAATACGGTCACTCGGAATCTGATTGACGTTTTGCAGGTCTCTCAAAGCGACTAGAGTAACTTGCTCCCCTAGGGCAAGTTCAGCAGGAAGGTGCTCTTTAGCCAGTGGTATCGGAAGCAATTCACCATCACTCTCCATACCGTATTCTTTCTTAAGTAGTGCGTATAGCTCGGACAGGTCGGTGTCAGTTAGTTCTGATTCCTGCTGGAAGAGGCGACGACAGGCGTCTCGTTGCCATGACTGAAGAGATTCTGTCCAATTTAATATTTGATTAAGTAGGGCCATCCATTTCCTCGCTTGATTTCGTTGCGGCTGTGGTCCAAAGCTGCTGTACTTGCATAACGCCCGCAGCACGCGCTGCTTTGGAATGGAGGCGAAGCCGCAGTGTAAAAGCCGTCGCTGTGCCTGCGTTTGTTAGAAGCGACAATTATCATTGATCAGATCTATAATTAAAAGGATCAACATGCTTGAAAGCCAAGTTACTTCTTCTTCCTCTTTATTTAAAGGAACCAACCTAAATCCAGATTCAATATTTTCAGCATGTATTAGCTTATTTCGGACAAAATACGCATATTTAATACACAATGTTGCAGCCAAGTGAGAGTCGTTTACCGTAGCTTGATTGTCATTTAGATGTTTCATAACTTCATTATAAAAGCCTTCCGCCTCAAGGAAATCTTTGCGAACAGGGAGGGTATCCTTAAAAACTTTCATCAGTCGATGGTCTTCATTTCGCAACAGAAATTCCTTAAAAGCACGAGTTTGCCCGGCTGTTGAAAAGTCATTATGAATAAACTTAACCCAGCGAGTATTTCTTCTAATCTCTTGTTCCTCTAGCATCGACACTTTATTTAAAACTAAAGGATAGGAGTTTGGATTATTAACTAGATCACTTCTGATAATCCGGTGACAATCGAAGTCCTTAGAAGTATTTGCGACTGCCTTATAAATTGCATTAAACGCTTTCCATTGATTCTCAAACATGCCATGCTTACTATCAGCGTGAAGCGACTTAATCAAATACGTTAAACCAAAAAGAAAACCATGTGCCTTGTTGTTTTCTAAAAAGATAGTTTTCAAACCAGTTAGATTAATATCTTTGAGTGCTTCCAGTGACGCATTATTGTCAACAACCTGCTTTATATCTTTTTTATTCAGTGTAACCTGTTTTGAGGACTTCTTAGCCACATGTTCGATCTTTATTTTTTTGATTTGCACGGGCTTTCTAACCGCACAGTAGTAATACACAAGTGACTTTGTAATTTGGCGATACAACGCGCTTTGATGATTGGTAAAAATACCATTTAAATCAATAGCACCAGAACGATTCGCAACTATATAAATCTTATTTTCCTTGATCGTAAGCTCATCACAATACGATTGAGATTGAGGGTAAGGGACCTGTTCTTTGTCTAAGAGCAAACGTGAAGAATTTGCATCCATATCAATTGTTATTTGATATTCATTGGTTCTAGTATTCTTTACTGGAGTCAATTTTTTCTCCTAGCCTCTAACGTTTAAGCTATGCAGCGCGGCGTAGTGTGTATCAAAACGAGCGCCCTGTTAGCTATGTGTAAATTGTCACTCATAAGCCAGAAATTACATTAGGCATTTACGTTGCGCACCCATCACGGTCTGGATAATTTCATTTATAAAAAATCAAGTAGAATAACATTGCTTACCATCAACTACTCCGGCGCTCCATCCACAAACGTCCCAATATAATCCAGCACCTTATCCAAAATCCGTTGCGACACCGCCCTGCGCTTGAGTATCGTTGGCCTGTTGATCATCGCTTCAACCACGTCATCCCGATATGGCAGTTTTTCAGTAAACAGGTAGCTTGAGATCAGCTTTTTGAGCTTTTCGTGATCAAGCCCCTCCTCTTCACTTAATCTAAGCAAATAGGCCTGGTCTTGCTCATCCCAGAAGCGTTTGAACTCAGCCTCTATGTCGCCACCGGATTGAATCTGTGGCAGATTCTCTTCGATGAACTTCTCAATCAATTTTTTCTTCGAGCGCATTTCAACATTGCCCGATAGCATATCGAGAATGCCCTTCTTCTTAGCTTCGTGTTCTTTAGGCTCGGTGTCTTTTAGTTGGCCAAGCAGCTTGAGGATATAGGTGACGTTTATCTCATCACGGTGAATCAGCTCTAACTCAAAATCAATATCATTGAGAATAGAGACCTTTTCCGTCATTCGATTGCTTTTGACCTTCTCATGCAGATCAAGGTATTTACTGCCATAATCGGCATACTCCTGCTCCTCAATACCCACATCCTCAAACTGAAAGTCCGTAAAGGTGTTGAGAATGTTAAACACACGCATCAGTTCACGGTAGGCACGAATAAACTCAAACTCGGCCTCTTCGTCCGGCAACTTGTTGACATCATCCAGTTCCGGCGCAATCGCTTTGAGGTTGGCCAGAGCCTCGTTGAATGCCTTAACATAATCCTCATACGGCTGCATGATTATGGTGTCTTTGGCCTCCTTGTTGGAGAACAAGCCAATCGCATCATCGGTCGCTTGTTTAAGATTGCGGAAGCACACAATGTTGCCCTGTGACTTCTTTTCACCCATGGTTCGATTGGTACGCGAAAACGCTTGAATTAAGCCGTGGTACTTGAGGTTCTTGTCCACATACAAGGTATTGAGCGGCGGTGAGTCAAAGCCGGTGAGGAACATATTGACCACCAGCAGGATGTCGATTTCCTTTTCCCGGACGCGCTTAGCCAGCTCGTTGTAATACTTGTAAAAGGATTGGCTGTCTTTGGTGGTGTACTTGGTGCCGAACATGGCGTTGTAGTCGGCAATATAGGATTCCAGCTTGTCACGGCTATGCTCGTTCACCACCTTGCCGGTCATGTCGGTGGTTTCTTCTGCAATGTCATCATTCGCGTCTTTATCATCTTCATTGGCGGCATAACTGAAGATGGTGCCAATTCGTAGATTGTGCTCACCGGCCTCTTTCTTGCGCTGGAACAAGTCATAGTAAGCGGTTAACATTTCAACCGAACTGACACAGAACATACCGGTGAACTGTTTAGAATGGGTTTTGCGGTCGTGATTGGCAATAATGTAGTCAGTGATCGCATCAAGTCGTTCCGGCGCTTCCATCACTTCTTTGGTATCAATATCTTGCACTTCAATATCGGCAATGATGTCGCGCTTTTTAAAGGTATTGATATACTCCACCGAGAACTTCAACACATTCTCATCACGAATCGCATCGGTGATGACATACTTATGCAGGCACTCACCAAACAGATCTTTTGTGGTGCGCTTACCCAGTTTGTTACTGGTGACATTCTCGACAAATATCGGTGTACCGGTGAAGCCGAACATTTGGTGGTTTTCAAAGAACTCTTTTATTCGGCCATGGGTATCACCAAACTGACTGCGGTGGCATTCGTCAAATATAAACACCACACGCTTATCGCGTAAGTCGTCCATGACATGAGAATAGCGTGCCTTGGTGATGGCGGTATTGAGCTTTTGAATCGTGGTCACAATCAGCTTAGTGTCACCGGTTAGCTGGTCAACCAGTTTTTTGGTGTTGTCGGTGCTATCAACACTCCCCTGGCTAAACGAATTGAATTCCTTAGCGGTCTGGTAATCAAGGTCTTTTCTGTCCACACAAAACACAATCTTATCGACTTTGGGCAAGCCGGTGAGAATCTGACTGGCTTTAAACGAGGTCAGGGTTTTGCCTGAGCCGGTGGTATGCCAGATATAGCCGCCATGAACCGAGTTTTTCACCTTGTCGATAATCGATTCGACCGCATAAAACTGGTATGGACGAAGCACCATCAAGATTTTATAGGTCTGGTTGAGAACAATGTATTTGGTGATCATCTTTGACAGATGACATTTTTCCAAAAAGCTTTTGGCAAACTGATCCAACTGGGTAATCAGGTTGTTCTCGTTATCCGACCAGTAAAATGTCTGTTTAAAGGATTGGTTTTTGTTGTTAGCGTAGTATTTTGTATTTACGCCATTGCTAATCACAAACAACTGAATGAATTGAAACAGGCCTGCTCCCGCCCCAAATGAATGGCGCTGGTAGCGGTTAGTCTGGTTGAAAGCTTCTTTTAGTTCCAAGCCGCGGCGTTTTAGCTCAATCTGCACCAATGGCAAGCCGTTAATCAACAAGGTCACGTCATAGCGATTTTTATAACTGCCTTCCATGGTGATTTGATGTGTTACTTGGTATTGGTTTTGGCACCACTCCACTTGGTCAATAAACTCAACATAGAAATTAGTGCCATCATCACGGGCGAGATTGAATCTATCGCGCAAGGTATGAGCTTTTTCAAACACATTACCTTTCTGAAGGTGGTTAAGGATCTTGACGAACTCGCCCGGTGCAAATTTGGTTTTGTTGTGCTTTTCAAGCTGACTCTTTAGGTTCGCCAACAAGTCAGCTTCGTTTTCAATTTTAACGCGCTCATAGCCTTGGCCAATAAGCTGGTCAATGAGATTGTTTTCTAGGGTTTGTTCGGATTGGGTGGTTAAAATCATTGTGTTGGGGTCTTTTTTAATCAAACAACCTTTGTAGGCTGATAATAAATTCTATGCATTAACCTAAATGCTTTTTGACAGTTCTCTTTCATATCAAGTTTCATGCTTTCATCAAAACATGACGCAATCTTTCCAATATCTTGATCATGAATAATGTCGTTTCTTATTTGGCGCAATTCATCAAGTTCAATTCCATAACCTGATTTCTCAATCAACCCTTTAAGGTTTCCCTTTTTTTTCTGATAGCTGGCGTTAAATGATGCTTCTATTGCCGCTAAAGTTAAAATAAATGAGGCAACATAAGCCCCTACAGAATAACAAGTTTCGATCTCATGAAGCATGTTGAACGACTTCCAACTCCCTTGTGTGGGTGGACAACCTCCCAGTTCCTCTAAAACTTGGAGCTCAATATCTCTAAATTCCTGAAAGCCATTATTAATTTTTTCCAACATCTTTTCGTCAAACCATTTCATTTCCTAAACCCTAGCAATATGAATCAACTCGTTATACAAACTCAAATCAACCAAGAAAACCTGTATGTTATTTAATGTATGGCTCAATTAATTTCATTACACAAACAGCCTCTGCAACAAGCCTTTTTTAAAAGCTTTGGTTTGTTCGAGTTTTAACCAGGCTTGGTCGATTTTATTGTCGATTTCGGTTAAGAACTCGGCGATTTTTTGCTGCTCATCTATATTTGAAGGAAGATTAATTTTGATTGAACCTAAGTCCGATGAGTTAATTGCTGGATAACTTGTGCCTGTGCATAGAGCCATCACTTTATCAACAAAATCTTCTAAATGCAGTGCATAATACAAAAACCTCGGGGCATCTTCGTATTGAATCTGAGCATAGCCAGTGGATGCAACAAAATCCCCTTCATCATTAAAAAAGTAATTGTTCTTTTGGTATGGTCTTACCATTTGAAACAAAATATCATTCTCAGTCAAAAGTCGTTGAGCCCGACTTGGTGCAGAATCTAGCTGAACCACTTCCTGTTTTACTAGCCTACCTTTTTCAACACTTTCAAGGTCAATGTATATGAATGAGCTTGGCAAAGATGAGGCACGAGGGTTAATCGTGGCTAGTTTATTTAAGCGAATCGATACCCACTCAGGATACTCATTACCCTCATCATCTTTAAACCGAATCTGTTGACTGAAAATCTGCTGCATCACGCCTTTTTTGTATTCGGTGAGCAGGCGGTGTTTTTCGGTGAGCTGTTCGATTTTTTTATCGACCGCAGAGAGGAAGTCGGCGATTTTTTGTTGTTCTGATAGAGAAGGAAAGTATGCTTTTATTTTTTCAATCACATCTACTGACAAGCCAGGCTGAGCCTGACCTGTCGCATACCTATTTAATTTTAGAGTGTCCAAAAGGTAATATAGCCATAAAGCATCATTTTGCTCACTTGCTTCAACAACAACTGCATGTTCAGTTGCATGAAACTGACCATTGGCTAGCTGTACATTCCCGCAAAGAGCTCCCTGCCTACCAATTAATGGATAAATTCCTTCATGAGTTTTTGATCTCGTATAACCTCTGAGCCCATTTCCTCCAAAACATGGATACATTCCCGACTCTTTTTCGTTATGTATTTCAGAAGCTTGAACAAACTTACCAGCTTTCATATTACAAGCTTGTGAAAGTTGATGTACCAACCACTGCCCCTCAAATCCAGGAAACCTCAACTCAGGTACATTTTTATTCTCGCTCATGGCTGCAATCCTTCAATCAGCTTGTAGGTGTCGATATTGAGTTTGGAGAAGCCAAATACCTTCCTGCCTAAATCCTTTAAACTCGCCCCAATCAAATAGCAGGCCTGGTGATCGATGATTAAAAACCGGTCGTGGACGTGTTTAACGGTATTCACTTGAAGCGGCTTGTATTGGCTGTTGTATTTTTCAATATCCAAGGCGAGTTGCTTGTCTATCTTTTGGGTGTAAAGCGTGATTTGAGCTTCTTGGTTCTTGCTAAGCAGCGTGAGCGTAGTGTCGTCAATATAGTTATCAATCAGCACAATGTCTTTTTTGGCTTGGCGCACTAAATCGCTGACAAACGCATAGGCATCAAATATCTGTCCGTCGTAGAAAATGCCTTGCTCTTGTTTAATGTTTTTCGATTCCAGTGCATCTAAAATCTGCTCGACTTTGCTATCGGTGCTAAATTGCTTGCGCTCTATCGCATCCATTCGTTCAAACACTAGCGCGTGTTGGCTCATAAACTGACGCATAGCGACGAATGTATCCATAATGCGAATACTGGTTTTTATCGCGGTCTCACTTTTGAGAACCGTTGAAAGCATTGATACACCTTGTTCACTAAAGGCGTATGGAAGCGTTCTTCTGCCCCCGTGTTCACTTGAGGTCACAAATTGTGACTTCAAGTTTTCAAACTCTTCTTTGGTCAACTGAAAACAATAACGCTCAGGAAATCGCAAGCTGTTACGTTTCACTGCTTGGTTCAGCGCCTTGGTTTGCACACCGTATAATTCTGCAAGGTCACTGTCCAACATTACCTGTTGGCCGCGAACCGTATGGATGCGCTGCTGTATCAGATTATCTTGATTAACGAGCTGGTTCATTTATAACGGTGCCTCAATACCCAGTTCTGCACAGTAACCCATAATTATCATATCGGTATTGGCCATTGAGTGGTTGATTGCTTTGATTTGCTTCACCACATCATTTAAATCAACAGGCTCTTCCTCTTCAAAGGTATCCACATAGCGCGGAATGTTAAGGTTATAGTCGTTTTCTTTAACCTCTGATAGCGGTGCCACGTAGCTGTATTTTTCGATGGTTTCACGGTTATGGTAAGTGCTGATGATTTTGTCGATGTGTTCAGGCAAAAGACGGTTTTGGTTTTTGCCTTTTTCAAAGTCATTCGAGGCATCAATAAACAAAATGTCGTCCGGGTTGGTGCGGCATTTTTTCATCACCAGAATACAGGTCGGAATTGAGGTGCCATAGAAGATGTTAGCCGGTAGCCCTATCACCGCATCCAAGTAGTTGCGGTCTTCAATCAAGTATTGGCGAATATGCCCTTCTGCCGCCCCTCGAAATAACACACCATGGGGTAACACCACCGCCATAGTGCCATCATCATCAAGGTGGTACACCATGTGCTGCACAAACGCGAAATCCGCTTTGGTTTTAGGTGCCAGCTTGCCATATTGGGAAAAACGGTCATCACTTAAAAACAGTGGATTGGCTGACCAATGCGCCGAAAACGGTGGATTGGCAACGATGGCTGAGAAGCGTTTATCTAAATGCTGCGGATGCTCAAGGGTGTCATCTTGCTTAATGCTGAACTGACGATAGTTCACATCGTGCAGAATCATGTTCATACGGGCCAAGTTATAGGTGGTGCGGTTAAGTTCTTGGCCATAGAAATGACCGACTTCTTTTACTTCCTTGGCAACTCGTAATAACAATGAACCTGAACCACAGGTCGGATCATACACCGATTTTAAGTATTGCTTATTGTCGGTCACAATCTTAGCGAGAATAGTAGAGACGGTTTGCGGCGTATAGAACTCACCGGCTTTTTTTCCGGCACCTGATGCGAATTGACCAATCAGGTATTCGTAGGAATCACCCAACACGTCTGCATTGGCGTTTTCGAGTTGGAAGTCCACCTTGTCTAGGTGAGTGAGGATTTTAGCGACCAGCTCATTTTTCTGCTTCTCGGTACGACCGAGTTTGGTTGAGTTCAGATCAAGGTCTTCAAACAGTTTATTGAAATCGTCTTCTGATTCCGCACCCATTGTGGACTGTTCGATATTGTTGAGGATGGTTTGCAACTCACCAAGGATGAAGTTGTCTGTCGATTCGCCCTCAATTGCCGCGCCCTTCTTAGCGATATTGGAAAACAACTCAGACGGCTTGAGTGCATAGCCCAGTTTTTCTACCGACTCCGCGGCAACAGCCGCAACAATCTCTTTGCCTTCAGGTGTGTTTTCATCAACCGAGGCATAATCAAAACCGTCTTCTAAGCTGTTAGCATAAAGACAAAGTTTTTCTGACAAGTATTTATAGAAGATAAACCCTAAGATGTAATCACGAAATTCATCGGCATCCATCTTGCCACGCAAAGCGTTAGCGATATTCCAAAGCTGTTGTTCAAGGAGCTTCTTTTCTTCTTCTGACATAGCGTTTATTCCAGTTAGTATTAGTATGTATCATACAGTAAAACTCTTCGCTGTTTTAGGCGAATAGTGGCCATGGGTCTCGCTCCATCTCAACGCCAGAGCTAAAAAATAACAAATCACACATAAACTTATGCTTATATAAATAGTTACAGTTGTGACAATTAAATAATTTTCTTCCAATTTCCTTTAAATTTTAATCTGCATGTCTCACTATATATAGTGAGAACCTTTAACAGAAAAAGCCGCGCACTCACCTTGCCTTAAAGCTCGGAGTGATTGAAAAGCTGAGATATTAAGAGTCGGTGATTGACCTGAATTGGTCGTCCGTTACTCCCCCTTTCTGTGCAATGAGTGCGCTTTATTCAAGAACCCCTCTTCTGAGGGGTTTTTTATTTGCGCCTCACTATTCCTGTTGAGAACTTTAATTTAGCTTTTAACAGGAGAAGCAGTATGAGCATGACAAAATTGGGTAACTTGGTTTTTTCTTCCGGTAAAACTGGAAATAAAAATCACTGGGTGAAGTCTGGAGCCTTGTATCAGCGGCCAGACGGTTCGTTTGCAGTAAAGTTGGATCAATTGCCAATTGGCTTTGATGGGTGGTTCTCGGTCTTTCCTGAAGAAAATCAGGCAAACCATCAACCACAATATAATCAAGCTCAGCAAGGGTACCAGCAGTTTCAATCTGCACAACAACCGGCAAGCATAGAAAGCTTGTCTGCGGAACAAATCCGCCAACTACTGCTACAACGACTTCAGCAATAGTTGTCTTCAACCAAGCACTCTTCGGAGTGCTTTTTCGTTTTCCTCTACCGATATTTAATCGGCCTCACTACTCCTGTTGAGCACATGTGCTTTGAGAACTTTTACAGGAGATGACAATATGCTGAATCCGTATGATATTGGTGGGCTACTCCTCATGGGGGTTGGGTCACTGCTGTTTTTTCTTGTTCTGGTAACAAGGATTTCACGACAAGAGTTAAAAGCAAAAACAAAGGCTAACTTCTCACTGGGCTTAGCTGCTGGGCTTGCGCTTTTTTTGGTGGATACCGTTCTAAAGCTTTTTGACACCATCGCATTAGGAAGCATCGGTTTAAAAGCTTGGGCTTTGTGGTTGGCTACACTAGCACTAATCGGCTTGATTTACTTGCTGGTAAAATACTACAATCAAAATACTTGATGAAGGAACATCGAAATGGAAGAAGTAACTTGGTCGGAGATCATCTTTATCTGGTTCATTATTGGCATAGGGGCGCTATTCCTATTCTTTCTTGAGCGTAGCTCTAAGGATAAAAAACAGTAACTTCAAACAAAAAGCCAGCATTCAAGCTGGCTTTTTTCTTAGCGTAAACATTTAATCCCGCTCATTCTTCTGTAAAAAATAGTTAATTTTTTCAAAATCTCTAGCTTTAAGCGCGTCGATAAAATCCGCCCAGTCCTGCATCATTCTTGTTCTGTATTTCATCTTCTTGGCGTGATTGTATGTCATCCTTACCGTACCGCCTACAACATGGGCTAATTGAAGCTCTATCGCATCCGCATCGTAATGCATTTCATTTAAAAGCGTTGAGGCCATGTGCCTAAATCCGTGCGGGGTAAACTCATCGGGCGTAACCCCGGCAGATCGCATTGCCTTGCGAATTGATTCAGCATTGATTGGCTTGTCGAATGAATTAGGGCTAGGGAATACAAATGGTGAATCGCCAGCGACTTCAGAAGCTTCACGTATAATTTCGTATGCCTGATTTGAGAGAGGGACTAAATGTGGTTTACCAGTTTTTATTCTTTCCGGCAGTATTTTTATCATCCGCTCGTTAAGGAATACCTCCTCTTTTCTCATTTCAGCCACTTCCGATGGGCGCAGAAACACATAAGGCATCAGCTCCAAGGCTGCACCTACCGAATACCTACCCTTATGTGTTTGCAGCTTCTTAAAAAGCTCAATTGCTTTTTCTTTTGTCGTTGCGGTCGCGTAGTGTCGAGATTTTGCTTTCAGGAGCACATCGTCTAAATCCCGGCTAGGATCTTTATCACAGTACCCTGAAGCCACCCCATATCGAAAAACTTGTCCAGCGGTCTGCTTCATTCTTTTTGCAGTATCAAGCACACCCCTCTTTTCAATCAACTTGAGCGTCTGTACTAATTTTGGCGGGTCTATATTTTTTATTAATTCCTTGCCGATATATGGAAACAAGTTTTTTTCCATTCGCTGCAATACATCTATCGCATACCCTGGACTTAAATCAACCTGCTTTCGCTCATGCCACTCTCTTGCAACTTGTTCAAAGGTTTTGTTGTGGTGATCCACGCTACCTGCATTGGTCGGATTTTCGCCTTGCTTCAGTTTCTTTTTGACATCAAAACACATCTCCCTGGCCTCAGACAGCGAGACCGTTGGAAATGCACCCAGAGAAATAGTAGTTTGTTTCTTCGTTATTCTGTCGATATAACGAATTTGCCACAACTTAGAACCATTTGATTTAACTAGCAAGCTTAGTCCATTCCCATCGCTATAACGGACATCTCTTTCCAAAGGTTTTATGGCTGATACTTCTCGCGCCGTGAGCTTACTCATATCTGTTACCACTTTTTTTAAAAAACAGGTATTTGTTACCACTTTGTTGAGAGCACTTATGATATTTCTTATAGTTTCATAGAGTATCTATTTTCAATAAGCGCTCTTGGTTTGGAATGATTATACCCACGCAAACCCTTTAAAAACAAGGACTTTAGAGTGTCAAATAGTGTCGATTGATTTCTTTCAGACGAAAAAAAACCGGATGTCAAAATCCGGTTTTTTATGTAGTGGCGGAGAGCGGGGGATTCGAACCCCCGATAGGCTATTAACCTATACGCGCTTTCCAGGCGCGCTCCTTCAACCGCTCAGACAGCTCTCCAAATTGTGTGCGGATTATATAGGCTATTCATACCTGTGTCCAGAACAACT
>NZ_DATCSL010000047.1:0-78780 GCF_036568485.1 Thiomicrospira sp. | reverse complement strand
TCGCGAATTTTACCGCCGATACCACCGTAAGTAATGATTTCATCACCTTTGGTTAGCTCGCTTACTAACTTGCGGTGTTCTTTTACTTTTTTCTGCTGAGGGCGGATCAACAAAAAGTAGAAAATAACAAATAGCAAAATTAGAGGAATTAACCCTTCCCAACCTGAACCACCGGCGGCTGCCGTTCCTTCTGCCATTGCATCGCTAATAAAAAAGCTCATATTGCTACTCCGTGTATTTAAAAAAATGTGTCGCGGTATTTTGGCATAAGCCGATCTAAAAATCAGCTTTTTTCACCAGGCCTGGTGGTTTTGATTGTATTAAACCCTACAGCGGCGGCACGTCCAAATCGCGTGCGGCATAAAATTCAGCCACAAAGACCTCCAAAGCTTGATTGGCAATGGCATTGCGCAAATCTCGCATTAAGCTTTGATAATAATGCAAATTATGAATCGTATTTAAACGCGCGCCTTGAATTTCGCCGCACTTATCTAGGTGATGTAAATAAGAACGTGTGTAATTTTTGCAGGTATAGCAATCGCACTGGGCATCAATGGGTGCCAAGCTGGTTTTATGCACCGCGTTGCGAATTTTGACCACACCGGTGTGCGTAAACAAAAAGCCATTGCGGGCATTACGTGTCGGGATCACGCAATCGAACATATCAATGCCACGACGCACGGCTTCGACAATATCTTCAGGTTTACCGACTCCCATCAGGTAACGTGGGCGATCTTCTGGTAAATGTGGCTCGGTTACTTCTAATACACGCAACATATCTTCTTTAGGCTCGCCTACCGATAAGCCGCCGATGGCATAACCATCAAATCCAATCTCTTGTAACTTCTGCGCCGACTCCTGGCGCAAGTCTTCATACATGCCACCCTGCACAATACCAAACAAAGCCGCCGGGTTATCACCATGGGCTTTTTTAGAACGTTCTGCCCAACGTAAGGATAAACGCATGGAAACATCCGCTTCCATATGGGTCGCGGGATAAGGCGTGCATTCGTCAAAAATCATCACAATATCCGCACCCAAATCGCGCTGGATTTGCATGGACTCTTCCGGGCCCATGAAAATTTTAGAACCATTTACTGGGTTACTAAAAAGCACGCCTTCTTCGGTGATCTTGCGCATTTTACCCAGGCTAAATACCTGGAAGCCGCCGGAGTCGGTCAGAATCGGGCCTTGCCAATGCATAAAATCATGCAAATCACCATGCAATTTAATAATGTCGGTGCCGGGGCGAATCGCTAAATGAAAGGTATTGCCTAGAATAATTTGCGCACCGGTTTCTGTCAGTTCTTCCGGTGTCATGCCTTTAACCGAACCGTAAGTTCCCACGGGCATAAAGGCTGGAGTTTCGACGGTGCCACGTGCAAACTTCAAACGTCCACGACGTGCTCGTCCATCTTTTTTATCTAATTCAAATTGCATGTATTTTCCAATTTATTTAACCACGGAGTTCACGAAGACCACGAAGTAAGAATCCTATTGTTTGGCTTAACCACCAGGCCTGGTGGTTTGCAGCTTAAACATTTAAGCTACGCAAATAAGCCTTGATAGAGCGCCCCAAAAATTGACTTCGATAAGGTCGTACCCTTATTGCTTCAATTCGTTTTTTTAAACACCAGCATGGCATCGCCATAACTGAAAAAACGGTATTGTTGCTCCACTGCATGACGATAAGCCGTCATCGTTTCATCATAACCAGCTAAAGCACTTACCAACATAATTAAGGTGGATTCGGGAAGGTGGAAGTTGGTTAACAACACATCGACCTGCTTAAACTCATAACCCGGCGTAATAAAAATATCGGTTTCTCCCGTGTAGGGCACAAGTTCTCCCGACTTAGAAGCGGACTCTAAACAACGCACACTGGTGGTGCCAATCGCAAACACTCGCCCGCCTTTAGCACGCGCTTGGTTGACTTGTTCCACCAGGCCTGGTGTCACTTCAAGCCATTCAGAGTGCATAACATGTTCGGCAATGTTATCAACCTGTACCGGTTTAAATGTGCCCGCTCCAACATGCAAGGTCACAAACCCTAGCTCTGCGCCTTTTGCTTGAATCGCATCCAACATAGCTTGATCAAAGTGCAACCCAGCGGTGGGCGCGGCCACGGCACCAGGCCTGGTGCTATAAACGGTTTGATAACGCTCTTTATCTTCTTGCTTATCGGCGCGTTCAATATAAGGCGGCAACGGCATATGACCATAATTTTCTAACCATTCTAACGGCGTTTTTTCAGTATCAAACGCCACTTCAAATAACGCACCTTGACGCCCTAAAACTTCAACTTCAAAAGCTTGTTCAATGGTTAACTTAGCACCCACCTTAGGGGATTTACTGGAACGAATATGGCACAAAGCTCGGTTTTGATCCAGGATGCGCTCCACCAACACTTCAACCTTGCCACCGGTGGCTTTTTCACCAAATAGGCGCGCCGGAATCACACGGGTGTTGTTAAACACCAGCAAGTCGTGTGGCTGAATATAATCCAGGATGTCGCTAAAATGTTTATCTTCGAGCTGAGTAGCGTTGAGAACCAATAAACGACTGTCTCGTCGTTGCGGGGCGGGTTGTTGAGCGATTAAGTGCTCAGGTAAATCAAAGTAAAAATCTTGGCGCTTCAAAGCGAATGGTCTCTAGCATTTAAAAAATGTGTATTTTCGCTGATTTAAACCAAAAGGTCACGCAACAATTTAAAACCGAGTAAAACTTAAACACCAGGTCTGGTACCAAAAGAGAAAAGTAGGTTTGGCAACTTTTGCCGCGCCAACAAAAAAGCCGGCATAATGCCGGCAAGACCAGAAATCGAATATCTAGGTTATTACAACTGTAAAATCGTCTGCGTTAACTGCTGCGAAGTAGACAGTACCTGTGCACTCGCTTGGTAGGTACGCTGAGTTTGGATCATCTTCACCAACTCACCCGCGGTATCCACGTTTGAATACTCAAGTGAACCCGCGTTAATCGTACCCATACCACCGGATTGTGCCATACCAATCATCGCTGCACCTGAACCAAAGGATTCGGCATAGGTTTGGCCACCTAATTTTTCGAGAGCATTTAAGTCATTAAAGTTCGCCACGGCTAACTGAGCAACCGGGATAGAACGCCCGTTTGAATAACGCGCTTCAATCACACCATCACGACCAGTGGTTAAACCCACCAAGTCACCAATACGGTAACCATTTTGCGTCACACCACGTAACGTATAATCACCCGAATACATGGTCATGTCTGAGAAATCAACATCAATCGCTAATTGCAAAGTGGTTGGATCTTCCGCACCAAGTGGATCGGTGGCACCGGTTTTAGGACTATCAATTACCCAGTCCAATTTACCTTTACGACCAGACACCTCAACCCAATCTACAGGGTCCAATTCACGTGAAGTTGGCTCCATATCCGCACCAAGGCTAACCCCAGTTGGATCTGTACGATCAGCTGGCTGACGAGTTTGCAATAGATTACCGTTGGTGTCGAAACGTAATTCAAAGATCACGCCCGCCTCATTAGTCTCAACGCCATTTGTTTGATCATAACGGTGACCACTGGTGACCCACTCACCCGTGTCTTCATCAAAGTCTTCTACCGTATATTGCACAATCCAACTGGTGTATTTTTCACCCAAGTCATTCAGATCGGCAGTTTTACGACCAACGTAGGTGACGCCGTTGTCGCCATCTAACTCAAATTGATACTCAGCATAAGTCACCGCTTTATCTTCAATTAAGGTATAAGCATCCGTTGCCAGCGCCGAAAGAACCGTACCATTACCTAAACCTTCGTTGTTAAAGTCATCGGTAATTTTAGTTTGGAATGCGGCAAACGCATCTTCCAATGAGATTTCATAAGGATCAATCAAACCTTGAACCGTTGATTGTGCATTTGGGTCAGCAACCAAGTTCCAGTTGGCGGCATTATCAATTTCATTTCTAAATGCCGTCGGTGTTAAGCCGGTTAGCGCTGGCCCTGTATAGTTATAAGATCCTGGGTTATCGTCAATTTTGGCCGCAAGATCTGCAATTTGGTTTTCAAGGTTAACCAATGCGTTAGAGTAATCATTATAGGACTCTTGGAAAGAGGATAAGCCCACGACCGCTTCAACTACATCACGCTTATAGAAGTTTGAAGTTAGGCGATGTTCACCACCCAGGGTATCGTGAATGGTTTTTTGGGTTGAAAAGTCTGGGAACCCACCAAATGGTCCGACACCAGGTTCTTCTGGCTTAGTTAATTTCAACAAGTTATCGGTTGAACCAACTGTCGCGGTTGGGTTTACATCAAACGGGTCAACATTGTATTTTTCTTGGCCATCCAAGTTGATGTCATAGGTCATCTCATCGGTTGCACGGGGTGTTTTGTTCAACTCCATCAAGTTAATTGACGACAAAGTTGTGTTAAACACTGGGTTTAATTCTTTTGATAACGCTTCATTTAAGGTATAGCCCTGAACCTTGTTACCTGCTTGGTCGGTCATAAAGCCTTCTTTATCCAGCTTAAACGAACCGTTTCGCGTATAAACGTTACCGTATTTACCCGTTTGGTCGTTGAGGATAAAGAAACCTTCACCGTCCAGTGCCAAGTCCATTTCACGACCAGTTGCGGTAATCGTGCCCTGCTCAAAACTTTGTGTAATGGCTTCGACACGTACCCCGTTACCCGGTGACTTTTGCGCACCAGAAAACATATCGGCAAATTCGGCACGACCGCTTTTAAAACCAATGGTTTGCGAGTTGGCCAAGTTGTTTGAGATAACGCCCAAGCCTTGCGAGGACGCGTTAATTCCACTTAAAGCATTTAGATCATATGCAGACATGATGTTCTCCTTCTCAAGTCTTAACCAATTTCTCGCACCGCATCCATATCAACTTTTTCACCCGTTGATAAGGTTAGCTTTAACGAACCATCAGCATTAATTGCGACACTATAGACGCTGGTCGAAACGACCGTTTTAATTCCTTTAATATTGCCTTCTTCATCATAGCCGTAAGCTGTGATGTCATAAGTTCCACTTGCTGCTGGGCCACCATCATCATTGAGGCCATCCCATTTCACCGAAGTTTCACCTGTATTCAATGTACCCATGGCTTCCATTTCACGCACCACGCCGTCTTCATTGCTAATCACAATTTTGACATCTGACAAGGGTTCGTCTGAATCTAGACGGAAGTGGCTTTCGTATTCATCACTGTGATTAAACGCGTCACCTTCAGCCACCACCGCACGCCCCACCAGGCCTGCGGCTTGCATCACCTGCATGTTTTGGAAACCAGCGGTCATCGAAGTCACCGATTTGTTCAACTGCTGAGTCGCTTCAAGCTGACTCATCTGCGTTAGATCGGTTACAAAGCTGCTCGGGTCCATTGGCTTAGTTGGATCCTGATTCATCATTTGAGTACTCAACAGCATTAAGAAATCCTGCTGGCCCATCTGTTCTTGCGGAGCAAATTGGCTAGCTGAGGTTGATTTATTTTGCATTGCATCGACAAAGTCTGTACTACTTGGAATCGTGCTCATGACTTATCTCCTATTTGCCCAACTGAATGGTGCGTAGCAATAATTGCTTTGAGGTATTTAAAACTTCAACATTCGTTTCGTAGGTTTTAGAAGCCGACATCATGTTGGCCATTTCTTCCACCACGTTCACATTTGGGCGGTAAATGTAACCTTCCTCATTTGCCATTGGATGATTTGGGGCATATTCCATTTTCAACGGCGCCTGACTTTCAACAATCTCTTTAATTCTGACGCCGCCTTTTGGCTCACCCGTGCGTTGATCCAAAATAGTTTGGAACACCGGCTGCTTAGAGCGATAGGTTTCATCCGCATTCGAACTAATACTGTCAACGTTGGCCATATTCGAAGCCACCGTGTTTAAACGCACCGTCTGGGTATGCATGCCGGTGCCCGAAATATCAAGAATATTAAACAATGACATAATTATTGACCTTTCAGCGCGCCGCTGATTCCTTTAATACGACTATCAATAAACTCTAAAGTGGCCTGATACTGCATCGCGTTTTCGGCAAATTTTGCCTTCTCAATATGCGTTTCCACCGTGTTGCCATCTAATGAAGGCTGAGTCGGCATGCGATAACGCAAATGATCCGAAGTCGTCATCTCGGCAAATCCTTCCAAGTGACGTGAATTGGTACGTTGCATATCCGGCTTAAAACGGCGGTCTTCCATGCCTTGCGCTTCATGAATCGCTTTACGAAAATCAATATCACGCGCCTTAAAATTCGGCGTATCCGCGTTGGCCAAGTTATTCGCCAATACTTCTGATCGATCCTTACGCACATGAAGCGCTTGTTCGTGAATACCAAAAATTGAATTAGACATGGAAGCCTTCCTTGTTTTACCTGTAAAAAGATAAAAGCAATCTGAATGCCAACCTGACCATAAAAGATAAAAAGAAAGGAATTTATAATTAAAGAAAAACGATTTGAAGTCGTTAAAACCCAGCCACCAGGCCTGGTGGCTGGGTTTTAAACGCTAACTAGCAATATATAAGCTGGTAATGACTACCAAGACCGAACAACATCGCCAATTTGCACACGACCATTTTGCGCAACCAATTCACCTACGGCAAACTTGGGCAAAATACGTGTGATTTTCAAAAAACCAGAAGGGGTCTCATCCATACCCAAGTTGCGCCCTTGGAATCGAACTGGATTGCCAGTTCGCTGATAAACCGATAACTGGTCGCCAACCTGTACACCCGATTCTTCGGATAAGAAGAGTACATATTCACCATTGCGCACATCAATAATCTCGGTTTCCAGTAGCTCACAATTTAAATGCTGATAAAGCCGTTCAGTCTGTTGATTTAAAAGCGCATTGAATGCTTGACCGGTATCTGTTTTAAAAAACGCCGCGGTACCAAATGGTCGATCACGTCCAACTCGCACGTCGCCTCGCACCTCAAAACCTTCACGTTGCTGCTTGACAATACGGTGTTTATTCAAATCCACTAAATACCAATCAATTTCAACATAACGTCGGTTCTTTTTGGAGTCGTAACCATAAAAATTACGCAACCCATCCATAAAACCTTTGTTCTCACTTTGTGAAGCAACCGAACGCACAACTGACATTAATAAGAACTGACCGCCTGTTTGATCCTGAATCGGACGCAAAACATCTGGATCAAGATTGGGGGTCACCAAATTTCCCGGCTGTGTCGACTGAGCATAATCAATTAAATCTAAGTTGTTATAACCCGACTCTTTTAAACGACGAAATAACTCATTTTGGTAACCCGTAATGAGATTAGAAATATCATTCGCTTCGCGACTATTCTCAATCACCGCTGGCGCAATCACCACGCGATTTTGATAGTGTGCACCAAAGGCATGTCCGCAAGCACTCGGATCTTCGGTTAAACAGACGTTCAACTCCACTTCATATTGCTTTAACTCTTCATCTGCGTATTCATCCATAATACCGAAACGCTGAATTTTGCTCCGCGTGGTAAAACGACTGGCTTGATTTTGCAGCTGAAAGTTATCCGTATCTGAACGAGCCGAAATATGTAAATTATTCTGCATACTCGCTAGCTCTAAACCATTGCGAATCGCCATCTGGCGAGCATAAGCACGGTCCACTCCATCCATGGAAGCCACGCCGGTTACCGCTACACAGTTATTAGCTTGAGCCGAAGTGGCGAACATCAGCCACACTAACAGTGCGAATAAGCCATTAAACATGCTAGGCAAAAAACTAACACCCGCGATATTACTCCGTCGCATTTACCGATTCCACTTCATCAATACGTTTAACAATTTCTCTAGCTAACTCTTCAGAATGCCACTTTGACAAAAATTTGTTCGCGCCAACTTTTTCGGTCAACTTATCGTTAAACCCACCACTTAAGGACGAGTTTAGAATCACATACAAATCTTTCAAACGATCATCTTTACGAATACTAGTGGTTAAGGTGTAACCATCCATTTCCGGCATTTCAATATCTGAAATAACCATTAAAACTCTTTCGCTTACAGGGTTAGCGATCCCTTCATCCGCTTCATCGGCCCATTTTTTCAATAAGTCGAGCGCTTTGCGGCCATTATTAACAATGACATGCTTGATGCCCAGCTTGTCCAACACATTCTTTAGCTGAGTCCTGGCAACGGTTGAGTCATCCGCCCCCAGTACAAAATAGCCATGACCTTGTGTTTTACCAATATTATGTTCGACAAACTCATCTGACATTACACCTGGCATACCCGATACTTCCGCCAAAACCTTTTCTACATCCACTATCTCAACTATGACACCTTTTGCGCGAGTAATACCCGTCAAGTAATTTACGTGATGCAACGATTCAGGTGGCGGCAAAATATCTTCCCAACGCAAATGCACAATACGATCCACATCCTCTACTAAAAACCCTTGCACCGAACTATTAAACTCGGTCACGATGGTTAAAGTATCGGCCAATTTATCACGAGGGATGGGCGGCAAATCAAGGGCTTGGGCTAAGTCGATCATGGGCATGGTTTGACCACGAATATCCGACACCCCAACCACACGGGGGTCAGACTTGGGTACAGGAGAAATATCAGGTGTGCGAATAACTTCTCTAACTTTAAAAACATTGATACCAAAGAGTTGCTTACCCTGGATATTAAACAATAACAATTCCATGCGATTCATACCTGCCAGCGAGGTACGTTGATCAACACTCTTTAGAAAATTCGACATCTCAAAGCCACCTTATATTACAATGTTCCATTCCAATCCGAACTATCGGAACAATATACCTTAGAATCCATTCCAAAGTGTAGAACTTAATCCAACACCAAACTATGTTACCTATTAATTTTATGCGTCATACAATATCCAAAACCCTCTTTATTGGATTAGTCAGCAGCCTCTCATTATTATGGGGCGGACTGGCTATGTCGCAAAACCAATCGTTAGACGCCATTCACAAACTGGTCCACGAACACGTAAAGCAAAACATAGACCAAAAAATCCAAGAAGCTCAGATTGACATAAGGACCTTACCCTCAACCCTTACGCTTCCACAATGCACAACACAACCCGAACTCAGCCAACGAGACCCCAACCAAATTCATGGTCGGATAACCGTGAGTGTGAGCTGCAATCAACCTTCTTGGCGCGTTTTTGTATCGGTTAATATCGACGGCAAGATACCCGCGGTCATATCGACTCAAGGAATCCTTCGTCAGGCCGTTATAAATAGTGAAGATGTAGCACTGAGATTAACACCATTAAGTGAACTACGTCATGGCGCGATGAAATCACTTGATAATGTTATTGGTATGAGAGCTAAGCGTGGCATTCCAGCCAACCGAGTATTAACCCTACAAATGCTCGACATCCCCTACTGGGTGATTGAAAAAGAAGAAGTTACGCTCGTAACCCGCATTGGTGGTGTTGAGATTAAAACAACCGGCATTGCATTAGAAGATGGTATGCAACAAGACCAAGTCAGGGTGAGAAATATAAATTCCGATATTACCGTAACCGGTATAGTAATTGCTCCCAAGACAGTAGAAGTTCCATAACGTCATAAAATTAATTGAAAAATACATTAAAGTTTCTTAATTTCTTGCCGTTATCTATTTCAGGAACGATAGTAATACTGCTACAATAGCGTTTAAAATCATGAGGGTAAAATCATGGATATCAAGAACATACAAAACAACTTAGCTAACTCTAGAGCTAATGAAACCTATAAAACACAAGAGAAAGCCGCGGCCACACAAGGTTCTGCGTCAGAAGGTACGGATAAGCCACAAACTGATCGCGTGACATTAACATCAATGTCAGCTCAACTACGTGAGCTAGAAAAACGTGCTACGTCGGCCAATATAAGCAACGAAGCACGTATTGCTGAACTAAAACAAGCCATCTCTGACGGCACCTATAAAGTTGATGCGGCAAAAATAGCCGACAAGCTCATTAAAACGGAAATGCTTTTTGCCAAGGCTTAAACTTTCTTAAGGTAAAGCATTATCATGTCTCAAACAGTTCATCCAAATGATCTTACCCTCCATTTAAATGAACTGTTTGAAAACTTAACCTCGTTCCAGTCCACTCTAGAGCACGAAGCTCAACTTCTAAAACAACACGATCTCAACCAGCTAGTCGACCTTCTGCCCAAAAAGCAAACTTTATCAGACAAAATAGACCAACTTGTCGAAGCGTTTGAAACGCAATTTAAAATGCCATCAAACCTAAATGAACTAGCAAAACATATTGAGATCCAAAACCAACCGCAAACAACACAACAAAATCTAGCAAATATTATTGAGATTGCCGAAACCTGTCGTGATTTAAACATGCGCAATGGCATCACCATTCAGGCTTTAGACAATATCAATGCACAACTCACCAACTTATTTACAGACCACTCTACTACGCCCGTCAGCCTGTACAATTCCAGTGGCATCAAGAAACATTCCAGCAATAGCAAAGCAACACTCGGTAAAGCTTAGGCACACTAATTGCTCAAAGTTTTATAACAGAGTATATTTGTACTAAAATAACAATATAAAGCCTTACAAGGGATTCAAAATGTCAAAAGAACAACGCTCCTTTTTTCGAATTGACGCCATGCTGCCATGTAGCTACCGGATCATTCCCAGCAAAGAAGCCGAGCAAAACCCACTACCAGCCAACCCTGATGCCAGTTATATAGAAAAATATTTTATGGAAAACCTTGGGGAGTTGGATGAGCAGATCAATGAATTGATCAGTCAAATTGGAACGAAAAGTACCATTTTGTCGGCCGTTTTAACCGCCATAAATAGTAAAGTTAACTTCTTTTTGCAAACCATGGATCAAGAACAGCTCACCCACAGCATTCCTCAAAGAATGGTAAATATCAGTGCCGGTGGTATTGCATTTGATGTACCAGAGAAAATCAGCAAAGACGATAAGGTTGATTTGTTATTGAAACCATTAGCCGAAGAAGCACCGATATTAATTCGCTGCAACATTGTGAAAATATCGCTTAAAGGCAACGTAAACCAAGTTGCTCTTGAGTTTGAAGATATCACGGAAGATGATCGCCGTAAGATTGTTTATTTCATACAGACCAAAGAAATTGAAATGGCCAATAAAAAACGTGAAGAAACAGGCTCTCCTCTTTTTAGAAACTGACATTAAGGGCACCAGGCCTGGTGCCCTTAAACTCGCTCACCAGACAACCCCCCGCGCTTTACAACTCGCACAACTACAACCCAAAACGGCAATACGTACAAAAACCCATATAAAACCCCACAATTTCCCCCACAGTGGTGAAATTTGGACAATAAAAAAGCCCGATTCTCAAGAGCTGTAACTCATTGAAAAATCAGGCTTTTATTATTGGTAGCGGGGGCAGGATTTGAACCTACGACCTTCGGGTTATGAGCCCGACAGGCTTAAATCAAATTCCACCACAAAATTAAATACGATTTCCAGAGTAATCAAAACCCGGACGTTTTTCCTCCAAAAGTAATCACTACTTAGGAGAAGAAAAATGTCTAAAGTTATTTCGATTGTCTCAACAAAAGGCGGCGTTGGTAAAACCACCTTATCAGCCAACCTTGGTGCATTTCTTGCCGATCAAGGTTACAAAACCCTACTTATTGATGCCGATGTACAGCCTTCGCTGTCTCAGTGGCACCTCATCACAAATAAAGCCGAACACGGTTTAAGATACCTTTTCACTGATCCAACGGTTACGCCAGAAGATGTTGTTTCGGCTATAGAACCGAATTTGGATATCATCATTAGTGACGATCAACGTGATGAATTGAGAAAGTGGGCTCAAGAAACCCCCGATGGTCGTTTTCGTTTGCGCCGTCTTCTTCAAGATAGATTCAATCACTACGATTTCATCATCATCGATACACAAGGTGCAGTTGGGCCGCTTCAAGAAGCGTCCATTATCGCTTCTGATATCATCCTATCCCCTGTCGTTCCTGACAAATTATCAGCCTCAGAGTTTATTCACAATACAATTTCAATGCTAAACCGTCTCCACGAATCCGCCACATGGATGGGTATGGAGATTGGCACAATGCATGGTGTGCTAAATATGGTCGAAAACACAAGTGACAGCTCGGCTTATGCCGATCAAGTCCGTGCCGTAGACTTTAGCCATTTGTGTCATGTACCGGTCAATCTGGTAGACGTCACTATTTCGCGTGCAGTTGTGTGGAAAGACGCTGCATCTAGTCGCACGCCGGCACATCGCTTGGAATCATCTACCCGCCGTAAATCTGGTTCTGCCCTTGAAATTATGACCCGACTTTCAAAAGAAATCGGGCTAATTGAGGAGGTGTAATCGTCATGGCCAAGAGAATCACTCGTACATCGTTAACCGATGATCAAATCCGCAAAGAAGGCGGAGAAATAAAAAGACAAGACCCTATATCGCGCATGCCAATGGTTGTCAGCGTACTAGATATAGTGGCTTACGAGAAAAACCCCCGCAAACATACAAATGAAAGTTATGCGGAAATTAAGGAATCCATACGCCTCAAAGGGTTGGAACAACCGTTTACCATCACACGTCGACCAGGCGTGGATAAGTACACAACCAAAGCCGGTGGTAATACGCGCTTGCAAATCCTACAGGAACTTTATTCCGAAACCGGTGATGAAAAGTTCCTAAAGGTTCACCTGGTATTCGAGCCCTGGGTATCGGAAGCCGACACCCTCATTTCACATCTCACTGAAAACGACTTGCGCGGCAATCTAATCCTGATTGACCGTGCGCAAGGCGTTCGTGAAGCGCAGACATTCCTTGAAGAGGAAAGAGGCTTAAATCTTTCTACACGAGAGTTATCGGCAGCACTTGCCGAACAAGGCTATTCAATTGGTAAAACGGCACTTAATACATTAATTTATGCCATCGATCGACTTTACCCTTTTATGCCAGAAGCGCTTGATGCAGGCATGGGTAAACCAGCAGTCGAGAAAATCCGTAAGTTTGAAAATCGGTGTAAGGAGGCCTGGACAGAAATGGCCAAAGATCCGGCTCTAATGGACACCGCTTTTGAAACATCGTTACGTCAAGCTGATGCAGCTGAATGGTATTTTGATGATCTGGTCAAAATATTTATCGAAAATGCCGCTGAACAGACCAACGAGAAAATATCTTTAGTTGAGTTCTATATTCATCGAGCAATGAATGCTAAAAAACCACCAACTAAAGCTGAGTTGGAAGCATTCAACCAAAGCCAGGTCGATGGTGCTGCCAAACCAACATCCGAATCCGAATCTGAAGTTTTACCGATTGAGGAAACAAACCAACCTACTCCGGAAAAAATCAATATTGACCATGATTTCAGTGAAAGCTCAGATGAGGATGACGAAACATCAGACGTTCCATTTGCTTCTGATTTGGATGAAGAGCATGTTGATGATGATTCAGATAGCAATGTTAAAACAGAAGTTGAATCTGAACTCCCTGAAGAGCGATACAGCCTTAATGACCTAAGAGCCAAAGCGATTGATCTTGCGTGCTCTGTAGCCAAATACGCCCATATCGAAGACTTAGTAATTAAGGTGGATGACGGTTTTGGCTGGATATTGGCCGACATCCCTCAACACATCCATTTTCCTAATGGATTTGTTGATACAGACCCCGACTTCCAAAAGATTTGGTCGACGTGGTTTGGTTTATTTCAGGTATCTGGTTGTAGCGATCGTGAATTTTCGCAAGCCATCGCTACACACATACCGGAAGAGAAAAACGACCTGCGTTTTTTGCTAACCGGCGAATGGGACAAACTCCGTGAGCACGGTCAGTACATATCAACTGCGGCAGTTCAAACTGACTATTTCCTATCTACTTCAAACGAAGCGCTTGAAGCTACTTTCCAATTAATCAAAGTGCATAGAGATATCAAGCGTCTTTCCCAAGCATTGGTTAAACCATTATGGACAGGAGCGTAAGCATGAGCAGTAATAACTCAGCTGATATTTTATCGCGTCAAATCATGTTGTTTGTGATGGACATGATAGATGAAGGCAATCGTAAGCACCTCGAAGAAATGGGCTTCAAGCCCGAACATATATCTAAGTTAATCGAACTAAGAACTCGCGAGATCGGGCATTTAAGCTCGCGTCGAGCGAATATGTTTGACATTAAAGTCAATGACTCAGTACTCAACATATGCTTGCAGGACATCGAGGGGCAGAGACTTATCGATGACTGCATTCTGGCCGGTGCGCCAAATGATTTTCTGTACGGCTTCTTTGGTCTCAACTCTCGTGAATGCTCCATCAGGAGAATATCACTCGAAGTTGAGGCCAAAAACGACAAGCGCGTACCCGATAGCGATAAAGAAGCCGAAATTATCATAAATCATTACCTTTCAGCTCTAGGTGAACGGAGCGATGAAGACTTTGATGCTCAAGACTATCTAAACCTATATCAAACCATTTCAAAGTCATACAAGCGTATTTCATTAAAAGTGATCTGGCGTGCCGTTCATCGTTATCAGCGGGAAGCCTGGATACCATCTTCAAACCAGCATAATAAGACAGGAGCAATGGCTTGATGAAGCAACTGCAAGACTCATTGGCGACCCAGCTGGCGCAACATTATAAAGTTGGCTCGTCCATGAGTCGTCTTCTTGCTGAAGCCCCCTACTTTTCTCGCTGTTCTGACAATAAAACGGCTGCTGTAATCAGACCTCGTCAGTACGCAATCAAATACCCATATATGCAGGTCAATCAAGCAAACCTAACAAGTTGGCTCATCTTTGATCTTGACCATGAAAATGCCAATATCTGGGATGACAAAAGTTTACCTACCCCCAATCTTATTGTGCGTAACCGTAAGAATGGCCACGCTCATCTTTACTATGCAATTGTGCCAGTTTTAACAAGTGATGATGCCAGACCTGCACCTATACGCTATATGAAAGCGATTTACGCAGCTATGGCCAAACAGTTAAACGCGGATACCGCCTACTCTGGCCCCGTGGCCAAAACACCAGGACACCCATGGTGGCAGACAACCGAAATCCATAACAAGGTGTTTGAACTTGGCGATTTAGCATGCTACCTAGACTTGGAAGTTAAGCCTTTCCAAAGTAAAGAACCTGATCTCGATTCAGTCTCTCACTCTCGTCACTGTATGTTGTTTGAGCGCGTTAGGCATTACGCCTACTCTATTGCCGCTGAGGCAAAAAGCCATGGCTGCTTTCGCGCGTTTAAACAAGATATTGAGGACTACGCAACCGGCTGCAACAACTTCCGGCAAATGGGGTTTAAAAGTGATTTAACCGTGGCTCAGGTACGCTCTACGGTCAAATCGATCGCTAGCTGGACTTGGGATAGATATACCGGCACCGGCGCAAAGAATAGAGGGGTGATGCAGCTTTCAGAATCACTCGATACAAAGACAAAGCAAGGCATGTCTGCCAAGCGAACACATGACCTTCGCAAGAACTCAACCCAGGCACGCATTTCAGCGGCCTACAACAACCTTAAACAGTCTGGAAAGACAGCCACAATCCAACAAGTGGCTAAAACATCCGGCCTTAGCCGTCAGACTGTTGCCAAGTACAAACACCTTCTAACCGAAACCCAACATAACAGCCATGACGTTATTTCAATACGGAGATTGTTTACTGGCAAACGATCAAATGTTAATTATGGTGTACATCAGATAACAGCGCCCGGCGGGGACTTAGGCAGTCGCTTCGCGACGCCATCTGCTCGGCCACCCTTAGGTGGCATTAGCGGCGGTAGCCGCCCCATTTTTAGGCCAGCGCAGCGGCCACCAGGCCGCTTATGTATTAGCAGGCACAGGATTATACCGAACTTAGAAGTGTTTATTTTGAACGCGCTGGGGCGCAGTGAGCAAAGCGAACGGAGGGTAGGCCCGGCCCCGCTAGGGGTCGTAAAGCCCAAAAAAGAAATCAAATCTGGCCGAAGGCCTTAATCAGGGCGGGTCAGATTAGCTTTTATTTTGGTTTATAATTTTATTTGACAGCGCAAAAGATTTTACATATCATTCAATCCATAGCGCCCCAGAGAGTAGCCAGCCTAATTTATAATTGGTTGCTGAAATCTGGGGCTTTTTTGTTTAAAGGGGTAACTACATGGATAATAAGGTTGCGATACTGATCGACGGAGCTTTTTTAATAAAACGCTACTCTTCACTATATGGTGCGTTACCAACTCCAGAAGAAATGGCAAGAAAAATTGTAGCTGCAAGCCTCCAGGCTGTTAGACATGTAAATAAAACCAATGGTAAAGATATTAACCATAAATCGATTTATCGCATCATTTTCTATGATTGCATTCCACTTGCAAAGCGTATTCAAAATCCCGTTTCAAAGAAAGGCCTTAATCTCGAAAAAACTGAAGCTGCAATTTTCAGAAATGATCTTCATCAAGCACTACGCAAACAACGAAAAGTTGCCTTAAGGCTTGGTAGGCTGGATGGTGGAAAAGAGTGGGTCATAAAACCCGATGTCACAAAAAATCTTCTCAATAACAAAATTTCTATTGCTGATTTAACAGAATCCGATGTTCGATTGGAAGTTAAACAAAAAGGCGTTGATATGATGATTGGGACAGATATCGCAGCATTAGCACTTAAAGAACGAGTGGACCAAATCATTTTAGTTGCAGGTGATAGTGATTTTGTGCCGTCTGCGAAACTGGCCAGAAGAGAGGGTATAGATTTTGTCTTGGATCCAATGTGGAATCACATTAATCCAGATTTATATGAGCACATCGATGGCTTAACCTCTGGCTGGCAACGACCTCGAAAAACTCAAGAACAGAATTAGCATTTTTCTAATCCATACCCCGCCCTTTTTGAAATGACAGAATTAGCCATGAATAACTCTAAACGGAGAGAATCATGGCTAAAGAACCTCAACATACTCGCCCTGTTCGTAAAGCAGCGGCCAAAACCAACCCAACTCCAAAAAAACCTGCCGTTGAGCTAGAAGATCCTGGAACAATCGTTACGTCGAAAACGTTGACGATCCATACCAAAGAAGCCTTAAAGATTTTTAAGGGCCGTCGAGCTGATCCTGAAAATGGGGTTAAAGATATACCAGGCCTGGCCATTTACGGCACGATGCTGAGAAATATCTGGGGTGCGGCATTATCTGGCGATCTTTATGCGCATTGGTGGATTCAGAAATTAGAATCAAACCTTAAACAGTCTGAGGCAGACTTTCGCAAAGTACAAAAAGAACTTGATGCTTTGAAGGACAAAGTTGCAGACCGCATAGATTTATCAAAATCTGAGGCAACGGATCCAGTCAAGGTTGATGTCAGTTATGCAACACCTTACATGTACTTAATTGTTTATCGATTGATCGATGTCGACGATTTAATCGCAAACCTTATCACCTTGAGGCATATTGCAATTATTAACCCTTCTGAGTTCGAGCGGTTCCGAAAAAACATTGTTGGTTCTATGCAAGCCATATTGGTTGGGCTTAGAGGATTCAAACCAACCGGAGTGACGATTGAGGATGTGGAAGATAACAACGCAAGATATAAAGATGCAATATCAAAGCTTGGCGAGCTGCCAGACGACATTAAAGCCGGACAATTTGTCCCGGAGCATATGCCAAGAAAATCAGTAAAGATTTTCGGTTTCGGAAGTAAAAAGTCTTAAAGGAGTTTTTATGGCAGCTGATATGACCATTGACTATTTTGCAGATACTGAATTCGGTAAAGCGGCGTTGAAAAAAATGCAACCGGTGCCTCAGAACTTTCGGCTATGTATGGCTGAAAGTGTAGACGTTGGCGTCATGCGCGTTACTGGTGCTCAGTTCCGTGAGGCTCAACGTGGCCCACACAAAGGTAAGCTCAGCATGATCGTTCCAGGTACACAAAAGACCGTTTTTGTGGTGAAGGATGATGGTTGAGACAATTTACTTCTCCGGCGTGGCTTTGTTGCTGTTCTGCTATGTTGTTGCAAAGCTACTTCTGGCTCAACTAGTGAGAATATGGCTCAGATTTCCGGGCCGACACCATATTTAACATGCCGCAAATTTTCTACTACGTCCGTCCTGCCTCAGTTTTCTGGGGCTTTTTTGTTTCTGGGTATGCCTCAAATATATCTGGTGAACGCGATCGACCACCGTGGTGAACGAAAATTTTCACCGTGGTGGTCGGAGCTCCTATAAAGCCCTTAAGGGTAGGGGAAGGATCCCCTACCAAATGGATGACTTGTATTGGTCTGTTCACCAACCGCGCGGATGGATGGCGCGCAGTTGGTGAACGATTCGTAAAATGGGAATCTGGTGGTTTAATAAGTTCGTGAGAATGGTTCGCAACAACTGTCCACAGTGTGGACAGTTGTTGGAGTTGATTATTATTATCATTTATTGGGAGTTAATTCAAAAGTTGGTTTGGGATTTTTGCATTTAGGGTTGTGGTGAGTTTGTTTGGTTATGATTTAAACATGTTAATTATGGTGTCGTCTTATGGACAATATAGCTTTAAACCAATGGCGTGATAAATTAGGTCTCCCTTTCTCAGGTATTCGTGAAGCGAAGCTTCAGCTTTCAATGCTAGAAGCTAAATATGAACGTCTATCAAGTGAAGCTAGACAGCTGCTTGATTCTTACAATGATATGGTTCGTAATAAAACCTCACCTGTCTATCTGCATCGTGCATCATCAAATACCTCCAAGATTCTTAAGTGGCGTCTATCCGGTTCCAAACTTTTTAATTTCGGTGATAAAGCTCGGTCTTATGCCCTGTTAACACCTGAGGTTTTAGGTTTATTAAAAAGCGTCCTAGATGATGATCCCGCCTTGTTGCAGAAAATTGTCGAATTC
Source organism: Thiomicrospira sp. (assembly GCF_036568485.1). GTDB lineage: Bacteria > Pseudomonadota > Gammaproteobacteria > Thiomicrospirales > Thiomicrospiraceae > Thiomicrospira. Next base: position 59,971 of record NZ_DATCSL010000047.1, on the reverse strand, counting down.
GATTTTAAGCGTACTCATCTTAACTATGCCCTGTCATATACGTTTTCAGAAGCTAAACGTCTAGAAAGTTACATTGAAGAGTTTGAGGTGTGGCGAAAGCTTCCAAGCTTAGTTAATAATTTATGAGAATGATTCGCAACAACTGCACACGGGGTGTACAGTTGTTGGAGTTGATTATTATTATCAATAACGATTTTAAATAATGGTTTTTGATTTTTGTAATGGCGTTGTTGTTCGTTATTTTAAGTTTTAATGAGTATGAATCCTAAGTTCACATTCATTAAAAGGAAACAAAACCATGGCAAATCAAACGATGACAGTTACCGGCAATATCGGTTCAACACCAACCTTCAAAACAGGTGAATATAACTTGTGCGAAATCTTCCTCATCACTGAAGAATATAAAAACGGTGATAACGGACTGGAAGCACGTGAAGGTTCTCAAGCAACTTATCAAGTCACTGTATGGGCTCCTAGAGATCAGCCACAAGCTCTAGAGCAACTTAAGGTGTTAAAGAAAGGTATGCGTATTGAAGTTTCAGGTGCATTTAAAGCCGCACCTTACCAGAAAGACAATGGTGAAACCGATATTGGCCGAGCGATTAGTTGCTCTCCTTCTGATATCAAACTAAAGCTTAACCGTATTGAGTCAATTCAAATGAAGCCTTCTCAGCGTGATCAACAAGGTATGCCACCGGCTCAACCAGCACAGCAATACGCCAGCATGGAAGCACAGCTACCTGATCCAGGTCAGATGCCTGGGCAATTTGATCATCAAAACTATTAATAACATTTTCCTTAAGTAGGGATTATCCCCCGCCCTTGCGTCCTTTATGGGCGCTTTTTTGTATATAGGAGCGCAATCATGAACATGTTTATTGTTGAATCCCCCGGTAAGGTTAAAAAGATCCAAGGTTTTCTGGGGCCTAGTTATAAAGTTGAAGCTTCCGTTGGTCACATTCGTGATCTACCCACTAACGACATGGGTATCGAGTTCGACACCTGGAAAATAAAGTATCAATTAACCGATAAAGGCAAAGGCGTTTATAAGAAGCTTAAAGCTTTAGCTGAAAAATCAGAACGGATCTATTTAGCAACGGATTTGGATCGCGAAGGTGAAGCGATTGCTTGGCATTTAGCGGTAATGCTTAAAATATCTCCTGAGCGTATATACCGTGTTAAATACAACGCCATAACCAAAGAAGCGATTACTAAAGCACTTGCCGCACCAGAGCGTTTGAACACCAATCTTGTGCGTGCTCAAGAAGCCAGGCGTGCACTTGATCGTTTGGTTGGCTATACGGTATCCCCCTCTCTATCGCGTGCAGTACAAAAGCGTTTGTCTGCTGGACGAGTTCAATCAATAGCTGTTCGATTAATTACCGATCGTTTCAATCAAAACCAAGCATTTGTCTCAAAAGATTATTATGGCGCGACTTTAAAGTTTGATGGTTTTTCGGCCGACTGGAATACAAAGCCTTATCATCAACCCGGCGATAATTACAACTTTGATCGTGCTTTAGCCGTACAAGCATCTAATACTGATCAGGTCAAAGTAGTATCGGTTGAATCCAAAGATACAACCAAAAAACCACCGGCACCTTTTACGACATCGACAATGCAACAAGCCGCGGTTAAAAATTTAGGTATTGATACTGAAGCGGCCATGAAGTTTGCTCAAGAGCTCTATGAGGCTTCCGTTATCACTTATCATCGTACAGATAGCGTGGAGCTTGCGCCTGAAGCGATTGAACAAATTCGTGATTATGCTCAGTCTCAAGGCTTGCCTTTGCCGGATAAGCCCAACACGTTTTCTGCTAAAGCTAAAAATGCCCAGGAAGCGCATGAAGCTATTCGGCCAACTCATATTGAAGATGACCAAGCATCTGGTGTTTCCGACGGTGCTGCTAGTTTATATAAGCTTATTCATCAACAAGCCTTAATGAGCCAACTAAAGCCAGCAAAACTTAAAAAGACCACCGTCACACTTCAATCACTGGATGAGCAATTTGAATATATTGCTAAAGGCTTAATCGTATTGGACAAAGGTTTTATGGTTCTAGCCGGTTCTGGTGACGACTCTCTGTTGCCAGAGCTGGAGGAGTCAAAGATACTTAATGTGCTTGAAGGCTTGGTTAAAGATCAAAAAACTAAAGCGCCTGGCTTGTTTGACGAAGTATCGCTGCTGAAAGAACTTGAGCGACTTGGTATTGGACGCCCATCTACTTGGGCGGCGATTATCAAGAGTATAAAAATGCGTGGATATGTAGCCATTGAGAAGAAAAAGTTTGTACCTACCGAAACGGGTCAGATTTTGCGTAAAGCGCTTGATGGTTTTGGATTTATGGAGTACTCCTTTACCGCGGATATTGAAGAGCAAATGGATGCAATATCTAACGGTCAGGATAATTATCAAGCCGTGGTAGGTCGTGTGTTCAATACAGTATTAAACGATTTGAGAAATCATTTCGGTTACAGTGGTGATGGCTCTGATTTTTTCTTACCATCGGAAGCGCGCGATTATAAGCCAAGTGAAAAACAACTTGACTATGCTAATAAAATTGCTGATTCACTCGGTTTGGATATCAGTTCCGTAAACTTGGAAAGTGGGCGTGAAGTTTCCGCTTTTATGGAAAAGCACGCTAAGGCCTACAAACTTAACTTTAAGCCCACTGAAAAACAAATCCTGTTCGCAGAAGGTATAGCTGAGAAAGTTGGTATAGACCTGCCGGACGACATAAAAAACAGTGCGGTTAAACTATCTGCTTGGATCGAAAAGAACAAACAGGCGGCTATGAATGCTTCTATGGCCTCAAAGCCGCCAACGGATAAACAAATAGCATTGGCCGAGAAGCTGGCTACAGATTCCGGCAATGCTTTGCCGGAAGGTTATGCGACAAATATGTTGGTTTGTAGCCAGTTTATAGACCAGGTCATGGGTAGTAAGCCTAGAAAGAAAAAGCGTGTTGCGAAAAAGACATAAGCTGATCACCAGGCCTGGTGATTGTCGCAAATATTTGGGGTTGGGGTGGCGGGTGGATCAGTTTTATTCCCGCCCCTCTGGGGCAGGAGTGCCGCGTTAGCGGCCAGGTATTTAGAGCTGGGTCAGGGCGTGGTCACGCCGGATCTGGTTGGCCGTCTTATTTATTAGCCAGCGCCTATGGGCTGCCGTTATCACTTCTGCGTCATATTCATTAATCATGCGTTCAAGATTTTGTAACTGGATCATCAGTGTATCCAGTTCGTTTACTCGCTGCGTCAACTGTTCGATTTCCCTTTGCATCTGCCCCAAATTTTTATGACTGGTTCGGCAAGGCCTCCCCTCTTGTAACCGGCAAGACTGTTTGGATCTGAGTTTTATCAATTCCTCAATTTCCAGTTGTTGGTTAAAGGCCTTGTCCAACTCAAAATGAATAAGCTGTAGCATTGTTTTTTGGTTTTGCATTTTGTCTTCCCCTATAGGTAAACGATTAAAGTTATGATCCAATTTCTTGGTTCTGTACCTAAAGGGGAAGACAAAATTTAGGGGGCTATTTACCTGAAGTGGACACTAAAACATTTATGTTTGTTTTTAAGTTCATTTCCATTGTCTTTTCGTACCATTATTGATACACTTTATTTATGAATTTACCCTTATTAACTGTTAAGTTTTATGCATCTGAGAATGGTAATGAGCCTGTTAGAGATTGGTTGCGCTCTTTGAGTTTTGATGAAAAGAAAACAATTGGTGAGGATATCAAGACAGTTCAATTTGGCTGGCCGCTTGGCATGCCTTTAGTTAGGAAGCTAGAAAAAGATTTGTGGGAAGTCCGAGTTCATCTGAAAAATAAAATCGCACGAATCTTATTTACAGTTCGTGATTCGGACATGGTTTTACTACATGGTTTTATAAAAAAGTCGCAATCGACACCTAAGGAAGATTTAACTCTTGCAAAAAATCGATTGAAGCAAGTGGGAGGTACATGATATGAGTCAGTATATTGGAAGTGATTTTGATGATTTCTTAGAGGATGAAGGTATCCTAGAGGAAGCGACATCTGTCGCTATAAAACGAGTCGTTTCTTGGCAAATTGCTCAAGAAATGAAAGCTCAAAAGCTCACTAAAACAGCTTTGGCGAAAAAAATGCACACGAGTCGCGCAGCATTGAATCGGTTGCTCGATGAGCAAGATACGAGCCTTACTCTTACAACGCTTAGTGGTGCAGCTAATGCCTTGGGTAAAACATTACGTATAGAGCTCGCTTAATATAAACGTTTGACATTGGTTAGTAGAAAAAACCACCCCGCTTTAGCGGGGTTTTTATTTTTATTAAAAAATATTTGACAACACGTTTTATATTCATTATAAATGGAGGTGAAAACTTTTTAGCATTTTGCTAAAACCTTTTCTGACTTCGGTCAGAACCCTTAGAGGCCTTCGGTTCCAACCGCCTCAACAGACTTTGTTCTGGGAGCCACGATTCAAATCTTTTCTACCCAATGGGGATATCACCTTCCCCGTTGGGGCTTGGTATATCCCCTTTTTTATTTTTAATATCTTAGGAGATATATCATGACTGCTACTACTAATCAAAACCAATACTTCGATTTGCACACTTCTGGCATCGGTTACATCAATCGTTTCCGTAAAGTCCCTACTCGTAAAGGCTCTTTTTGTTCAGTAACAATTGGGTTTTTAAGAGGTTCAGCTGATGAAGTCGAATATACCTATATAGACACAATAATCAGAAATAAAGAAGTATGCGAAATCTTGAAACAACATCAAGATGCAATCAACAACAAGGACTCAAAAGTGCTTGGTGTTTTGACTGTATCAGACATTTATGCTGAAACTTATGAGTCATCTGATGGCACTAAAGCCAGCATTAAAGGTCGCTTGATCGGTATGCGTCAATTGAAGGTCAACGGTGAAGTTGTTTATTCTAAGTCTGATGATTCAGATTCTGAAGAACAACCAACTGAAGAGCAAAATGATGCGCCAGTTATTCAAAATGAAGTTGCTGAATCAGCAGAAGCTCCAGTCGAACATGAAGCGCTTGCGCCAGAAGTTCAATTGGATCCAAAAGCTCCAGATTTTGCGGCTCAACGTGATCACTTGAAAGAGTTAGGTTACGTTTGGGATCGCGATCTTAAGCTTTGGGTGCTGCGTCAGGCAGCTTAAGCCACAAAAAAGGAACTTCGGTTCCTTTTTTTATATCTAACGTTAATTTATTAATTTCACCCATCTGGGATGCAAATCCCTAGGCTGGAGAGGTAAATGAAGATGATCAATTCAATTGTACATCAAGGGCAGTTTGGAGTAAGCGTCCTGATCAGAAAGAACCTGATGGTCAACATTTTTAATCTGTCAGGCATGAAAACTGAAACAGTATCGATTTTTACCGATAACTTCAAAGTTGAAGGCCCAAAGCATCTTGTTAAGATTTTTGAGCATGATGAGTGCGAGCCAACCGAATACTGGATCGCGCACGAACATCGACCTAATCAATGGGATTGGGAGGTCAAAATCACTAAAAAGGCTGCTATGGAACTTAAGCAATATCTGAAATTCGTTCCAGGTATGCTAAATATGTAATGTTGGAGAGAGCTAGTAGTGGAGCTCAAAAGGCTGGCATAGGCCAGAAAAGGAAACGGCACCTTTCGATGCCGTTATTCAGGAGATACTATGAGAGCGACCACTACTTCGATTCTCATAATCCTTGTGTTCTTATTATACTCATCACCTGCCTTTTAACAAGGTTATAAAGGTGGTGCAATAAGCCACAAGTGGCGGCCTTCGGGTCGCCCTCCTTTTCAATTTTTATATGCAGATGGTTTTGGTGTGTATTTTGTGTAAAATACAAGTCAAAGCTATTTAGGTTTAACCCAGTGGTCACTGCTGCACAGTGACGCCCTTGCTGACTTAGGTCAGCACCCTTAGCAGGCCTTCGGCTTCAATCGCCTGCAACAGATTTCGGTCTGGAAGTCATGCTCGCCCTGCTTTTTATATAATAAAAAGAAGGCTCTGGAACTCCTTGGGGTTTCTACGGTGTTTGGTAAGCACCCTGCTCGGCCACTCTTGTGGCCTCCTAATCTAATTACAAAGCGCTAGCCGGTGTAGATCGGGGTCTTGGCCAAGTTGATTTTTGTGAGTCAGTTTGGCCAAGGCTCCGGCCTCATCTACCCCGGTTTGCACACAACCGGTTGTTTGTGTGTCCCTTAGTGCTTTGTGCGCCATGACATTAAGAATCGGTAAATTAGATGTGATTAGCTTGATGGATAATAATCACGGCCTCTATCAAAATATTTTCCTTCGCGGCCTTAATAAACTTGGGGTCGCGCGGAAAGATATTTTGTTTTGTATGAGTCTATGACTCGTCCATTGCTGACTTAGGTCAGCACCCTTAAGCAGATCCTTCGACTCCAGTCGATCTGCGCCTGAGTTTACTCAGTGGAGTCACGATTCTTTTCTTAACCCATACGGGGATACATCTTCCCCGTATGGGGCTTGGTGTATCCCCTTTTTTATTTTTATAAATCAGGAGGTACATCATGTCTAATCTTGCTTTATTGCTTCGAAAACAGAAACGGTTATTGACCATTGCTTCAAAAACAGATTCCGAGAATCCACGTTTTGTGAGTCGGCTCAATAATTGTTGTTGGATCGACCAAGAAGTAAATTCTTATCAATCCATGATGTCAATGGATGCTAAAAAAGCGGCCCTTGACCTTGTTTTCTCATCTTATCCGGAAAACGGAAACCCTTATCAAGACTTTATGTCTGCATCCAGTGATGGATGGCAAGTTGAGGGTTTTAGACCACATTCGATGTTTCAGGACTTCGATGTGGATACTCAAAAGTTGGTCTTAGAGCGTGCTTTCACTTCAATTGAACGTTTCGCACTAATTCAGCTTGGAGGGCACTAAATGTCCTCCATCAAAATTCAAATAGAGTCTACTGCTCGCGCGGAAAAAATTGCGGGTACCAAAGTGTCGATTGATCACAATTTGCCATACGTGGCGGTTGATTACCTAAATGGTAATGAATTTGTGGTTGATGGGCATGAGGCACGTGCTTTTCTTGAAGAGATGGTGTCCCGGGCTGATGCATTTAATGTTCAGCTTGAAGATATGATTCTTCATGTAGCGCACGCATGGTAATTTCACTTCACCCTAACCGGGATGCAATCCCGGTAGGGATAACGCATCCCAAAGGATTGCGTTATGGAAATGGTTCTAACTATGGGCTTTGTAGCCTGTTTCGTCAGTCTAATTACGGTTCTCTCTAAGCTTTTTGAGCTTATGGGATGGCTAGATTAATTATCAACCCACCGGGGAATAATTTCCCTGGTGGGAGAAGTGTTCTCCGGTTTATATATTTGGAGGATGCATGTTTTTAGTCATTAAGTTAATTCTATATTTTTGGATCACATCCATAATATGGTTTTTGCTAAGCGATGAGTTAAATCACCTGTTTCAGAAATTCAAAAACCTTGATGCTGAAACCGCCAAGTCAATAAACCTTGGAGCTGGTTTTGTATTATTTGGTTCAGGTTTTTTTGGGTTGTTATCAGGCCTGAATTTTGACTCTTCCGAATTAGAAATTTTCATTCGGATAATCCTCGCTTTTAGCTTTGCTATAATTGCGGCTAAGTTCATCAAAAAAGGAGTTTGATTATGTTTGGATTCTTAATTCAAGTCCTTGCTATTGTTTTGCTTGCTGGCGGATTAGTCTATGTTGTCCATAAGATGAACAAAGATTTTGAAGCACGTAGTAAATAGTGAGTGTAAGCATGTTATACATCACCACAGGAATTGCTCTTCTTGTCGCTTTTGGATTATTTGGCTTGGCTATGTTATTTACAAAGGCATCCAAACAAAAGCGCATTGAAGAACAGCATATCCTGTAGCTAAAATCATATTATCAACCCACCGGGGAATTACTTTCCCTGGTGGGAGAAGTGTTCTCCGGTTTTTTATTTGGAGAACACTATGCAAGTTTTAATTCAACATTTTGCAGCATCAGCTGTTGTCAGAAAGCCAATTGAGGATGATCGAGGTATTCATCTGCATTGGCGATTGCTGGGATATAGCTTTAAAGCTAAGTTTTATGCCAGTGAACCGCTTATGCGTGTAGGGCTTTACCTCAATGAAGTCGAGATCGACGACATTGAGGTGCCTTATTCACCTCAAGCTAATATTAGTCGGTTGCACCAAGATTTGAAGCTCGCAAGGGTTTCCGAGGTCTTGGTTCACCAGGCATCATCATCTGGCAAAATTGGTGTTGCAATTGCATAATCAAAAAAGGCCCCATTAGGGGCTTACCATTTATGGGTTTTACTATTAAAATCCATAAATGGTAAGTGTGACAATTGTCACGCCCTTGCTAAGTTCGCTTAGCACCCTTAGCCGGTCTTCGACTGCACAAACCGGCCTCCGAGTTTGCTCGGCGCAGTCACGATTCTTTTCTTAACCCATACGGGGATACATCCTCCCCTGATGGGGCTTGGTGTATCCCCTTTTTTGTTTCAATAAATCAGGAGATACACCATGAATAATCAATCAATTTTTGAAAGAGTAACCAACGATATCGTTGAACATTTGTTGCGCGGTGTGACAGCCAAATGGAAGTGTCCGTGGGACAGAATGACTTCTGTGGCCATTAATGCCAAAACAGGTAAACGACTTGTTGGGATATCTCAAATCCTATGTTCGATGAGCATGATTCAAAATGAGTATCAGGCCAATAAGTGGTTGACCTTTAAACAGGCCAAGAACTTAGGCGGAGAAATCATTAAAGGCTCAAAGTCGACTTTGGTTTTCTGGCTTCGTCCATTTGTCAAAGTAGAAATCGATGGTAAAGAAAAGCTTATTTCACCGGAAGGTGAGGAGTTGCACAATGCCATCGAGGAAGGCAACGTCATTTGGTCTTATCAGTATGCGCCCTATTTTAATGTAGAGCAGATTGATGGACTAGATGATGAGTTTTATGAGCCAGTTCAACAGGCCAGTCAGCATGGATTAGGCGATGGATTTACCCCAATTGCAGAAGCTGAAGCGTTCATTGATTTGTTACAAACATCTAATGATCCGCTAAAGCTGACACATCAAGGAAATCAAGCTTACTATGCACCGGCTACTGATGATGTGGTCATGCCGGATAAGGCTAAGTTTCATGATGAGTTGTCATATTATGGCACCCTCTTTCATGAAGTTGGCCACTGGACAGGTTGCCAGGCCCGGTTAAATCGTAAAGGTATTGTCGACAAAACCATTCGTTTTGGTGACTCGGCATACGCATACGAGGAACTGGTTGCCGAGTTAACCGCCAGCTTTAAGGCTGCCGAAATGGGGTTGGAGCGTGAAATTCGCGAGGATCATGTGCAATATATTGCATCATGGATCCAAGCTTTACGTGACGACCATAAGTTGATTTTCAAAGCTTCGCAGGAAGCCATGAAAGCCGTTCGACTTATGAACCAATTGGCTGACCATCAAATTAAACTGTTCGAATCAGTTTAAAACTCAAATAACCCGCTTCGGCGGGTTTTTTATTGCCTAAATTACAAAAAACAGTTTTTGATTTTTCTAATTAGGGTCTGATTGCTTGCCTTTTGGGATACTGGGTATAAAGAAAAGAACAGGCCTTTTTTATGCGCAACACGATTATAACAACAGCATGTTTAGCATTGCTTTATTCCGGTACCGCGATATCTGATTCGAAAATTGGTCGTTATACCACTTCCGATTCAGGCGCGACGTTTGTACAACAAAACCTTTTGGCAACCGAAGTCAAAATAGATTTCCCATCACAGGTTGAAACAATCAAACAAGCGATGGATCTTTTGCTGGCACGTAGTGGATATCGCCTGTCAGAAATTGATCTGGATCCACATATTAATTATTTGTTTGACCAGCCTTTGCCTGACGTTCACCGACACGTCGGGCCAATGACTTTAAGAGAGGCTTTACAGACTTTAGCTGGACAAGTATGGGTTCTGGATATCAACCCTTTGGCCAGAACCGTTAGCTTCCATTTAAGTGATGAGCAATATCGGAAACTAGCTCACGGTGGCGTTAAGAATAAACCGGTATTGTTTTTCGAAGCTAATAACGCCTCTTGGGGTTGTGATAAGCCCCACCCTATACACCATAAGCTACCTATTTATTTTGCACCAAATAGTTTCCGGTTGGACTACCGCGACCATCAAAAAATTGATCTCTTGATTAAAAAAGCCAAAGCCGAAGACTTGGGAATCGTAATCAAAAGCTATACCGATCCATCCGGCCCCACTGAAATGCACGTCACCATGTCTAAAGCCCGTGGTGATGCCATTGTTGCCTATTTAAAAGAGCAAGGCGCTGGTTCTAAAGTTGTTGCAAATGAAGCGCTGGGCGCAACCCATCCTGATTTGGATCAACCCTATTCACTCCAGCGAGTAAGTGAAATTTCACTTGTATCTAACGAATGTACCGTTCATGTCCCTCTTTGGGCTGTTGAAGCAGACTCAACCCTTGAAGAAACTATTTTCAAATGGGTATCTCAAAGCGAATCTTATAAGAACTTGGTTTATGAAGTGCGCAACCAGGCTGGGTTTAAGGTGAACGTTATTTTGAATTCAGAACTGGTATTTGAAGGCTCGATTCAAGATGCCATGCGTGAACTGATTCGCAACCTACGCACCCGCCCTGAAATCACATCTATGAAAGCGACCTTCTATCAGGGCGATAAGACTATTTTATTGGAAGGTGTGGTTAATACAGAATTTGGAGGAAAGAAATGATTAGACAAGCCTCATTTGCTATTTTGGCAACACTGTTTTTTTCTGGGTGCGCCACTACACAGCCGGAAAAAGAGTCTCCAAAACCTAACAACAGTGAAGTTGTCGTTACTGATAAAGTCTATTTACAACCTACTTTTACCGTCGATAACGGCCAGGCATCCGATGGCGTTAAATCACGCAAGCGTCATTGGACGGTTAAGCCAAAAACAAATCTTCGATTGACCGTAAACGAATGGGCTGATAAGGCCGGTTATGTAGTTTATTTCGAGACCGATCGTCAGGTGTTGTTTGAAAATACACTTGATGTTTCTGTTCCAGCAGAAAACTTTGTCGCTGCACTCGATGTCCTGTTCCGTTCAATCAGCCTGCCCTCTCGTGGCATTCATTACGCGGTGTATGAAGACTCACGCACCGTTCGTATCTTCTCTAAAGGTGGTGCCTAATGAATAAGTTCCAGTTTGTATTGATCACGCTTGCTTCGTTATTTGTCCTAGCCGGTTGCAGTGGTTTAGGTGAGCGCGTGGATTCAGGGTTTGATGAGCGTCAAGAACAAATCGACAAAATGAAATCCATGCGGAAAGACTCGAAACTTCCGAGCATCTGGATTCCGCACAAGATTGTTGAACCGGTTACTCAGGACAAATCTGAAAAAGAATTAAAGCTTGAGTCGGAGCAATATACGCTCCGTGGCTTTTACGATGAAATTAACAATCTCTCTTCTAAAATTGCCGAAATCACTAATATTCCAGTTGTGGTTGAACAAGGGATTACCAATCAGGCCGAATTGGCCGGGGTCGCTGCGACAACAACTACCGCATCGGGTGTTGCTGGCACCACAACCAACAATCCAATAAAAATGGAATTCTCATATTCGGGCGATTTGAAGGGCCTGCTAAATCTTGCTTCATCAAGATTTAATGTGTATTGGGAGTGGGTCAATAATGGGGAAAAAATTCGTTTCTTTAAAGCCAAAACACAGGTCTATCGTCTTAATGCATCCGCTGGATCTAAAAGTTATCGTTCAATAATCGGAAAAAGCAGTGAGGCATCCGAAAACAGCTCTTCACAATTTGAATCTGGAGTGAGTTTTTCTGAATTAAACCTGTGGGAGTCTGTAAAAGAAAGTGTTGAGACGATGCTTAGTGCAAACGGCAAAGTAGTGGCCTCTCCTGCAACAAGTCTATTTGTTGTGACAGACACACCGGTCATTCTGCGACAAGTGCAAGAATACTTTGACAGGGTGAACGAAACCGCACTGAAGCAAGTGTCAATCAAGTTCACAATCTTATCTGTTGATCAATCTGAGTCTGAGAATTATGGCATCAACTGGGATTTGGTCTATTCATCTATAACCGAGGGAGTTGCAGGATCACTAGCATCGAATGTTGCCAGTGGAACCGGTACTTCACAGTTTGGGCTGAACATTATTGATGGTGGTAACTTTAACGGTTCTGAATTGCTAATTTCAGCGTTGCGTCAACAAGCCAAAATTAGCGATGTCAAATACTACGACGCTATTACAATTAATAGACAAGCTGCACCCTTCTCAATAACAACATCCGAACGGGTTCTTGGTCAATCTTCTGTTGCGCTGGATGGCGGTCAAAGTGTCTCAACTCAAGAGCTGGAAGACTTCGTTGTTGGGCTTAATTTAAGTGTCATACCGAACATTATTAACGGCGAAGAAATGCTTTTGCAAATTGCTCTAGATATGTCACGTGAACTTGACTCCAAAACTGTCCAAAGTGGAAACACCACATATGTCCTACCGAAAAAAGAGTCACGTTCAACCAACCGTGAAGTCAAAATCAAATCCGGTAACACCTTAGTCATAACTGGCTTTGAACAAGCCAATCTGTCTTCAAAAAAGAGTGGGGTTGCCAAATGGCTTGGCTTCTTAGGTAATTCCATACAAAACGAAGATGGTCGCAATACAGTTGTGGTTTTAGTCGAACCCGTGATTATGGATTAAGCGATATGATTCTGGAACAAAGTAAAACCGTAGAACTTGGTAAGCACCGACTTGTTGCTGGTTTGTACTGGCAGCCTTTTTATAACAAAAAGGATGTCAAAACACTCGCTAAAGAGGTTAAGGCCCAATTTCTTATCCAAATAAATAGTCAGGCCGCACACCGCCCTGGAGCTGTGGGTTTTCCTACTCGTGAAGTTAGCAGCGAACTTAAGCGTAAAACCCACTATTCTTTCGCATCGATGTTTTTGGACTACGTCTTAAAATTTGAGCATCAAGGGCAATCTATCAATTTAGATGATTTTGATATTGTCGGGGTTTTTGAACTTGCTGATGAGTTATACCAACTAATCATCATCAGTGAAGGCTTAATTATTAAAGATGCAATAGGTGATTTTGACTTCATTCATCGTGAGTATGAGTCCACTTTATCGTTCTTGCAAAAGAAAACCATTAAGTTTGTTTCTACTCAAAACTCATCGGATTGGTCTTCTGATGCTTTCAATATTGAGCCGCAAGCAATCATTGATGGTGTAAAGCTAAAGAATCACCGGCTCAGCCCATTAAATGTCAGCACAAATCAACTCTTAGTGATTGGTCTAATGTTGGCGGTTGGCTATGCAGGTTACGCTTATTATGAAAGCTACCAGCAAGCTGAGCGTGAAAAACTTGTCGCGATGGCTAAAGCAAAAAAAGCCAAGCAAGAAGCACAAGCACAAGTCTCAATCGATATGCCCTGGCATAAAAGTCCTCGGGCTGAATTAGTGTGGCGTGCATGTAACCAAACCTTAGAGAAAGTCGAACTTTATCCCGCTGGTTGGCACTACTCTGCCCTCGGTTGTAACGACGCAGGTATCACGGTGACATGGGAACGTTCTACAGGCCTGGTGTCTAGCTTGCTCAATGAACACCCTAATGCGATCGTTGAAGTTGATGGTAATAAAGCCGTCGATAACCTTGTGCATTCTGCCCTTCTTGAGCCTAGATCAATACCTGCGACAGCAGATCGGTTACTTAATAAGAGATCAGCAATAAATCATCTTAACGAAATAGCGCAGCAGTATGGATTGGCTTTAAAAATCAATTCAGATAAGGGTTCTGGTCTTCCTGGTCAGAACAAAAAAAACAATAGCGCAGTGATTGGTAAGGTTGCATTCGAGATTGAAACAAAGTTGCTGCCGGTAAATAACTTATTACCGAAAATCCCGCAACCAGGCCTGGTTGTTGAGCATTTTGCATCAACAGATAACGATAAATGGTTAATTAAAGGAGTGTTATATGTCGCTCAATAAAGTTTTATTGGTTTTGATGACCACTATGGTAAGTGTCAGTTGGGCGGGGCAAGAACCCTATATTCCAAAAAATATTGATGATCAGTTCGTAAAAAATATTCAAGAACAAAAACGTGTAGCTGAGGCGTTGTTTGAATTGGAACAGATACAGAAAAAACGCAGTGATTTGATCAAACAAAACTCGGAAACCTCATCTGATATCTCAACAAACAATCAAGTTCGACAACCATCGGTACCATCGCTCAATTGGCCAGTTAATGCCGCCAAACCAGAAATTGAACCGATCGTACTCTCAATCGAGGGTAAAGCCGGTAATTTGAGAGCCATGTTATTAGTTGGACGCGGTGCGACGCAACGTGTTAAATCCGGTAATACGGCAAATGGCTGGAAGGTCATTAAAGTTGAGCATGATGGCGTATTGGCATCGAAGGACGGTAAGGCGAAATTCCTGGCTTTTGGCGACTCAAACTATGTCCCTCAAGAAAGCAACAGTCAGTCTGCTAATCAGCCTTTTGACTACTAGGAGATAGCTTTATGGTTAATGGTTCACTTTTGACGGCTGAAAATGGGTTAATTTCTATTGACCCGGAATTAAGAAAACAAATTTGCTTAGTTGGCGATGATCAAAAGGCGATTCTGTACGTCTCGAAAGGGATTACAGCTGCTAAATTAATGACTTTTCAGTCGCGTATCCAAAAGCAAGGCATTCAAGCAAAGGTCGAAAAGGTTGATCCGGAAGAAATCACCAAGCTATACAAAAAACTCAATGGCGGTCAAGAAAAAACGCAAACACAATTATCAGTCAAAGAGCTTTTTGAGCTCGCGGCGAAAAAGCGCAGCTCCGATGTACACCTTTGGGCTACCGTAAATCGCGGCACAATCGTTCAGTTCAGAGTTGATCGAAAACTCAGAGTTCAGCCGGAATTAACTCAAACTTTTGAAGAAGGAATGTCATTAATCCATTCCATTACAAATTCAATGGCCAGTGGTGCCAATAAAGAGATTTTCCAACAAACCGGGTTTTATAACGCTCGAATTAATGACCCTGCACACTTGCCGGATTCCATTGCGATGATCCGGGTCAATATCACCCCGACCGATGATGGTGACATTGGAAGTAAAGCCGTATTTAGACTGCAAAAGAAAGTTTCATCAATTGGAACCTGGGAGTCGAGTGGTTTTGATGAAAACCAAATTTACGCTCTTAAGTATCTGCAAAAGTTGCCAACGGGGATCACCATTTTCACCGGTCCAACTGGATCCGGGAAGACGACATCTATTGCTGTGGATCTAGATAGTCGGCTGCGTGAGTCAGACTACACAAAAATGTGTTATACGCTTGAAGACCCACCAGAAATTATGGTTGAAGGCGTTGTGCCCATTAAAGTACCACCGGCCGATAATGAAGCTGATCGCAAAAAGAACTTTAATATGGCCATAGCGAACATGCTTCGCCAAGACCCAGACATTGTAATGCTAGGCGAAATACGTGATGCGGCGACGGCGAATGTCGCTTTTGAAGCTGCGATGACTGGGCATTATGTTCTGGCGACACTGCACACCAATAATGCTTTATCCTCAATTTATCGTTTGAGAGAACTCGGTGTTCCACGGTACCTGCTGCATGACCCTAAAATCCTCAATGGCATTGTGAGTCAACGTCTCGTGCCTAAACTTTGCCCTCACTGCAAAAAGAAACTGATGGAAAACCGAGACGCGGTTAAGCCATCCGAGTTCAAGCGCTATGAGAGAGCTACAAATGAATTAGACAATGTCTACATCAAAGGTGATGGATGCGATCAATGCAACCATACCGGCCACCTTGGACTTACAGCTATTGCTGAAGTTTTAATCACTGACAATGTCCTAATGAAACACATCTCCAATGATGATTTAAGTGGTGCAATGGAATATTTACGAAACTCCGAAAAAGCTTATATGAGCTTGATTGGATCGGCGATATCAAAAATGAATCAAGGCATAGTTGATCCTCGTGATGCCGAAGCTGAAGTTGGCCCTCTCACGCTTGATATCATCGAGCAAGACGGCCACATCCATATGCGCGAAATGAAAGAGGTGGTTAAGGATGATTAATTTTAGTCTGCCTGATAAAAAAACCATTGCTCAGTGGCGCTTTAGGAAGAACACCAAGGCAAGAAAAAAGCTATACGGCAAAATGGCAAGAATGCTCGAAAACAGTGTACCTATAAAAAACGCCTTAACCGATTTAAAGAAACGTCGGTTGAGTCAGTTCTCTGAAAACGACGCCCAGGCTCAAGCATTCTCGGACTGGACACAGCGAATGGGCAGTGGTGAAAATTTTGCCAAGGCTCTAACGGGTTGGGTTCCGAGTGATGAACAGAGCATTATTTCCGGTGGAGAGGCTTCCGGGCGGGTCGCAGGAACGCTCATTAATCTTATTGGGGTATTAGAAGCTAAGACCAAAATTAAATCCACGATTGTTAAAGCACTCACATATCCTTCAGTCATATTTATTGGGTTGTGTGTGATTTTGGCGGTTTTCGGTGGCTTCTCAATCCCCATGTTTCTTGATGCTGCACCAAATATTCAGTTATACGGAGTCGGTGCGTTTGTAGCTTCATTAACAGGTTTTTTCTACGAAAACCTGTTCTTAATTTTTGGGTTTTTATTGGTCGTCGCTCTTGTATTTCAACTCAGTCTCAATAGATGGGTTGATGGCTTAAGAGTCAAAGTTGACCGTTTTGGCCCCTGGGCGATATTCAGCATGCTTCATGGGGTTAGCTGGTTAATTTCATTTTCATCTTTAATCCAAGCTGGTGTGCCTGTTAAGGATGCACTGAAACAAACATCGCTCTATGCCAATCCATGGCTCAAGGCTCGGATTAATGCAATTACACAAAGAATTGGTGACTTTAATCTCGGCGAGGCGATGTCTAGAACCGGGTATGACTTTCCAGACAAAGAAGTTATCAATGACTTAGCCACTTATTCCCAATACAGTGGCTTTGATGAGGCTCTCAAGTCTATTGCGGATGAATGGTTAGTTGAAAGCCTTGAATCAATCGAGGCTACTGTAAAAATCCTAAATTACATCGGACTAATTTTAGGTGCCGCAGTAATTATTCTTTTAGGTTTAGGTATGGCTTCAATTGGTTCGCAAATCGAAGCTCATATTACACAAGGCTTTTAATTTTTTTTATAAGGAGACTGTTATGAAACCACTATGTCAAAACAAAAACACTGAACAAGCTGTAAAAGGCAAAGATACTGAATTAAACAAAAAACTCGAAAAACAAAAAGGTTTTACCATCGTTGAATTGATGATTGCTGTCGTGATTGTTGGTGTGTTAGTGGCTGGAGTGATGAAAGGTGTACCAGCACTGCAAAACGCCATTAAAACAAATGGTTTGAAAAATGCAATTATGGACGTAAGCAACGCCATTACTGGGCTAGGGGCAGGTGGAGGTAACTATGGGACTTCATCCCTCGATGAATATATTATCCGTGTTGAAAAAGTGCCATCATCAATCACAGTTACCGGTACAAGCCCAAACCGTGAATTAAATCATGCGCTTGGCGGTACATTAGAGACCATGGGCCGTGGAAATAATTATGTAATTACTTTAAACAATATTCCTGGAAACATCTGTATCGAATTGTTTAACGGAGCATCTAGTAATCGTATCAATGTCTCATCTTCCGATCCATCATCTGTACCAGTAGACTCCGGCGGATTGACTCCTCCATACGAAACGAGCGATATACTGGCTGCCTGTGCTGAAGACACACCAAACCGCATGCACTTCATTTACTAATACGGATAAAAGTATGAGTTTGGATGAATTGGACTTTAGTGATCTTTATTTAGGAAAGGATCGGGCTCATATTCGTGGCCCGAAACTTTCCCCCAATCCTAAGGATATTGATTTTAAGCTGGTCTCTGGGTTGAGGGAGCAATGTGATAAAGCATTTGCGTCTAAAACAACTCATGGAACAGACTTTAATGTTACACATGATAAAACCACTTATCGTGGCTCACTCTTAAACTCGGTTTCGGGGGACTTTTATGTTTTACGAAGACAGCCAAAGGAAGTAAAGCGGGTATCCGATTTGATTCCAGCTAAGGCTTACACTGATCGCTTATTAGCCCCTGAACTTAAAGGACTCATCCTAATAGCTGGAGAGTTTGGGCATGGTAAGACTTGGACAGCCGCCGGAATCGTCGTTGAGCGTTTAGAAAAGTATGGTGGTGTCGCCGCCGCTTTTGAAGACCCACCTGAGTTGCCTTTACAAGGTAAGCACGGCGATGGCATATGCTTTCAGTCTCATGTCGACAAAGGTGGATTCGGAGCCGCTATTCATTCCGCTGCGAGATGGGCTCCTGATATTTTGTATTTTTCTGAGTTACGGGATGCAGACTCGGCCAATGAGGCTCTTAAATCATCCTTAAACGGGAAATTAGCTATTTGCACAATGCACGGTAACTCCCCTATTTCGGCCATTGAACGGCTATTTAATCTTGCAACTTCCGGAAACGCTGGAGGCACAAGCCAAACTGATGTGGCAAGCTTAATAGCGAATGGTTTAGCCATTGTGATTCACCAGAAACTGGAGCGAGATGGTGATCATGTCACGCCAAAAATCCAATGGCTATCGGTTAATAGCCACCCGTCCGTTAAATCTGTCATCAAAGATCGTAAATGGAGCAACCTGCAACAAGAAATCAACCAACAACATAACGAAATTCGGTTTAGAGGTTAATAAGATGTGGCCGGTCGTGTTTTTATCTATGGTTGCAACCGTGACAACTATTTATGTTTTAGAGGTCGAAGCAGATCGGCAACAACTGATTAACCTCTCGACCACTCAAACTGATGTCTTGTCGTTGATGGCTTACAGAGAGGCCGCGATTAAGTATCTCAATGCCAACCCTTCAGCGACCGGGTCGGTTTCGGATGCCGGATTAGCCCCCTATTTTCCTCACGGGTATGTTAATCCAGGTCACTGGAATAATACGATTAGTGCAGGACGGTTATACGTTTACACATCTAAAAAAATTGACACAAATCTTTTAAGAGAAAAATTCTACCGCTCACTTATGGTTGGCCGGAAACAAAGCGGACTACTCGTTTCACTTAGTGGTCAAGCAACCTCAATTACTATTCCAGCCGTTGTACCAAGCAACGCTATTGTTATCGTGGGATCATAAACATGAAGCATAAGACCATTAATAAGCAGAAAGGCTTTACATTAATCGAGTTAATGGTGGTTATCGTCATTATCGGTGTATTGTCTGCCTATGCAGCTTCTTATCAGAAGCGCGACATTGAGAAACAAGTAAGCAGCATTGCTGCCGAGCATTTATCAAAGATTGCAAAAGCCAGTAATGCGTATATTCGGGATAACTATTCGGCAATTATGTCACTTGCGACAAGTACGCAACCTGCCATCATTCGAGTGTCCGACTTAATTTCTCAAAACTACCTACCGCCAGGTACATCAACAAATAATGCATATCAGCAATCGACCTGTGCACTGGTGCTTCAGCCAAGCCCTGGTCAGTTGACTGGCATGGTGGTCACGGAAGGCGGTAAAGCATTGGATGATTTCACTTTATCCAGCATGGTTACAAAAGTCGGCGCTGCCGGTGGTGGCATCTATACCGACACACCGGCGGCGATTATTGGTTCACGCGGTGGTTGGTCGGTGAGCCATGCTAATTACAGCAATGCCAATCATTTGGGACAGGACTGTTCTGGCAATGCTGGGACAGTAGATATGGATGTTGGTCATGCTCACGTAGCTTTGTGGTTTGAAAATAACGATTTGACGGCTGGCTTTCTCTATAGGGAAGAAATACCTGGCCGACCTGAGCTAAACCGCATGGCCACAAATTTAGATATGGCCGGTAATGAGTTAACCGGCGCATCAAAAGTTGAAGCAACAGACTCATTTGATATGAACGGAACTAGCGTTATTGATAGTTCGCGCAACTTAGTCAATATTGACTCAATTTTTGCGTCAGGGAATGTTGAAGTAACAGGCAAACTTGAAGCCAATACAATTAAGCCTACTTTGGTTGTATCCGCTGGAAGTGCATGTAGTGAAAACTCAGCAATAGCAACGGATGCAAGTGGGCAGCTACTTTCTTGCCAATCCGGTAGTTGGCAAACTGCTGGAGACAAGGTGGATAAACCAGCTATAGTTGAGGGGCTGATTGGGCCTAGTGGTACCATCCTATCTTGTCACATGGGGTATAGTCGATACGTTGACCTCCTAAATTCCGGCGGAGTGATGTACCACAGACTTCGGGGTTATTACACCTCTAGCTGGGCAAGATTGGGTACCCCTACAGGCTTTAATGATTCCTACATGGACTATACCAGCCGGACGAAAAGCCCATTTATTGCCGAGATGTCTGCGTGTGACTGGGATGGTTGTAGTTATTCTTACTGTAATCTTGCAAAATAATGCTTTAGAAAATTGGCTTTGGCCGCTTTTCTGTTTTAGCGCCTTGCCAATCCAGTAGTTGGAGCGCGGTCGGTGGAAATCCATCGGGTACACCGATTCTTTTACAACTTAGTTCATTTCAAAATGGAGGTATAAACTGGCAAACAGCAGTGAATTACTGCCGTTCGCAAGGCAATGGTTGGCGTTTACCATCTATTTCTGAAATAGTGGATATACGCAACCTGACAGGATGGAGATCATCTGCGAGATTTTGGTCGTCTACGCGTGTTGACAATGCGACAGCGTATAGACTACAGCCCTCTACTGGAATTGTTACCATTGACGATATGGCAATCGACATAGGAAATAGCTACTACACCAGTTATGCGCGTTGTGTCCGCAGTGTCATTCAATGATTAAGCGCCTTGCCAAGGCGGTAGCTGGGAGAATACACCTGATACTTATGCTAGAAAGCTTGCTTTAAACCCATCATTAATTTATGAAGGCGTTAGTCTTTCATGTAATGCAACGGCCGCGCTATCTCAACCGCGTGGTTATGTTCGGTTTTACAATGGCTGGGTTCAAGGCATGTCTAGATTTTATAGGTCTGGTGTTTTAAAGGATAGTACCGGATGGATCAACCTTTATCCAGGTACCACAACTTTAACAACTAGCTATGATGGGTACACAGGTAGAGCTATTATAAGTTTTGGACTTGGAGGCAGGTTGACATTGAGAGTTGATAGGAGCGGCAGTTATGTTTGCACTACTTATTATGATCCACCATCGATTTGATTATAGGATCAGCCTTTTGATTTATTTTAAAATCCATCCAAATAAAGGCACGGAGTCAAGGTACTGGACTCCTATATAACGCGCTATACTTGAAGATGTGCCCTGTATTTGAGGTCGTTCTCCCCATAGGTGTGGTCTACATGAATTTGTCCCGGCATACCATGTGCCGGATACATAATCACCATGATTTAAAGTAAAGTTGATAGCTCCAGACTGCCCGTTATCATGGATCTGGGGAGATGTGTATATGAGGCTACCATTTCGGTAAAGCCTTAAATACACTGAACCCGACGGATCACAGCTTCCTGTTGCCCAAGCAAACCGAAGATAAAGCGTGCCAATGTTTTCCCCCGTGTAATTTAATGCAGTGCCTTGTGCTCCGAATGTAAAGCTTCGCCATGAATTGTTGTTGATGTCCTCAGTTGAGATCGTCATCAAATTATTCGTGGCATAGTATGTTAATGGATTTTTATAACTAATCCCTCCTGCAACCCCTTGCCAACTACCGGATTGGCAAGGTAATCTTACGACCCTTTCAAGAGTACGGTCGCATGATTATTTTAGCGGATCAATTAAGATAACTTCGCCGGGCGCTTTATCTAAAAACTGGTCGGGTTGTGGGGGCTTTTCTCCATCCTTAATTCTGGCAATAATACACTTTAACGCTATGGCGCGTGCTGACTCTATCGCACCAGGCCTGGTTGTATGCAGTACCGAAAACTTTAAATCTGGAACTAGAATTTTAAACTGATTATCGACTTGTCGGATAATAGCTGGGTAAGCGTTAATATTATCGAGTATAAATCGTCGACCTTTGTTTTTATTGCCATCTAATTTTTTGACTAGCTTTTGGGCTTTGAGGTGCGTGTAGCGTTTAAGCATTCCCAGTGATTTATGACCAGATATCGCCGCGACTTCCATCATGTCTAAACTGGATTTCTCAAAAAGCCGAGATATGGCCTCATGTCGTAAATCATGAAACTTCAAATCTTCAATCTTTAGGCGCTTGATCATTGCTCGCCAAGATGATTTAAAACCTGCGCTGGTATAACTGAAAACTTGTCCATTCGTTTTTATCGGGGTTTTTAAAATGGCCTCTTTTGCTCTGGCGGAAAGTGGAATATCTCTGGCTGTGCCATTTTTTGTTTGAGGAAGGTGGGCAACTCTTGATGTTAAATTGATATGTTCCCATCTAAGGTTCAGTATCTCGCCCTGTCGCATAGCCGTTTCAATCGCAATGACAACAATCGAATACATCTCTTCACTTTGGTGAATCGCGCATTCGCGCAATATTCTGGCCTCTTCTCTCGGTGTAAGTCTCCTGGTTCGTCCAGGAGAAGATTTTGGCTTTCTAACATTGCTTACGGGGTTATCTGAAGATATGCCCCACTCTATACGGGCTATCTCATAAAAATTTTGAAGCAACCCCATCTCTAGACGAACGGTGGCCGGTGATATGGGGTTGCCACACTTCTTTTTTGATTGCAAACGTTGGTCTCGGTAGTTGGCAATATGGTGGGATTGGATCTCTCGCACTTTCATTGACCCTAAAAATGAGTTGGTTAAAAGTTGAATGCGGTAACGTTCTTGTTCATACCCTTTCTTTAAAATGGATACAGTTTTGAGGTACCGGCTCAAACCGGTTTTCAGCATAGGATTTTTCATAAATTTTAAAAAAGCTTTTTTATCTTTTGTAATTCAGGCTCTGGAAGTTCACCTATGGCAACCTAATATCAGGTTAAAAAGGCATGGTGATATGAAAACTAAATTTCTTACAATCGCGGCTTTAGCATGGTTGATTCCAAGTACCTTATCCGCTAAAGAATTCAACAGCGCTGACTTACTTGAAAAGGCCGCTAAGGCAGACTGTATTGACTACTGTGTGGTGGGAATGTGCCACTTTGTAACATGCACACCTTTTGGCTGTTCATATGAAACTAAGCCCAGAATTAGACACTACTTGCCTGATCTGGTTGTCACGGTATCGGATGAAGCAAAGAAAAATCCTTGGACAGAATATCGAGAGGTTATGTCCAATGCAGAATCAGCCGTAACAGAAGGTGTGCTAGGTGAGCTGGCAGGCGCAAAGATTGGTGGAGGCAGCATTATTTCTCCCAACTTGTTAGCCAACTCTAACACGCGCTTTAAGGAAGCTTCTGTGGTGGGTCATCCATTAGCCGTTGCTACTAGACAGGGGTTTTCAGGCGGTTTTTTATGTCCATCTAATGCAGAACCATATAAGCCTTATTTCTCATCTGTGTTTGATTATCTAGCCTGGCGCTGGGGCTTGCCGGATAACTTAACCGTCCAGTCCTGGGTGCCTGGTATGCGTGAGATAGGATCGATGTCTACTTCCAATCCTATCGGTAATAGCTGGGGCGCGGTTTATCCAAGACAGGGCATGGTTGTACAGCAAGATGATGTCATTGCTTCAGCTGTTATTGCCCAGCGAGCTGTAGATATTGTAACTAACACTGGCCAACCTCATGTATATCTGCCTTTTGATAGTAATGATGAATTTATGAGTGGGCAAAACGGTAAAGTTAAAACCAGTGGTAAAGCGAATGAAAGAAAAGATCGCTGGCAACAAATATCACCCAAAACCGACAGTACTTGTCAGCCATTTGGTAATAACAATCTTACCTGGAGTGCCGGTAGAGATGACGGCGAACGACGCTATGGTTGGGCCTATTGGAGACAATACGAATGCTGCACACCAGGTAAGGGGCAATATCTTGGCAGCACTCCAACACCCGAATTCTGTCTGAACTAATTACAAAAAACAAAGTTTGATTTTTCTAATCAAGGCCTATCCTTCGTGTTTTTGTAATAGTAATCCTCAAGCTAATTTGAGGATTACGACTATGTCAGACAATAAACCTGGCCTTCCAGACTTTGAGGAAGACACTCAATCAATCATTGATGAATATGAAGAGGATGAGCCTAAAAAAAACAAAAAACCATTTGTCATTTTCCTGGTTGTTTTTGTCATCGCCCTAGTTCTCGGTCTATCAATTGGTTTGTTTAAAATCGTTTCTGCTGAGCTGGAAAGTGACATCCCTGAAATTCAAGATGAAGATCGGGTAGATCCTGTTCAAATAGCGTCAATAAGACCCGCCCCTCTAATGCCCATTGATAGCCCTGTCGACAATGGTAAGGATGAGACGAAGCGTGCAACGATTGAAGTTGATCCAGCCACTCCAGTCCCAAATTCCACTGACACAAACCTAGATACAGTCGTGCCATCATTTGAAAATGGTGGTGTTGACTTTACCAGTATTGAAGAAAAGCTTGATCAAGTCTCAAACCAGATGGCAAATGTGGTGCAACGGATAGATGACATTGAAAGTGCTCAGCAATCTTTCCAGTCGCAAAATAGAACGGATCAAGCCGCATTAAAAGAAATAAATACACAGATCAACCGATTGAGTCGCGAACTAAGCAACCTATCTAAAGTAAAGCAAGAAGAGATAAAAAGTAAACCAACGCAACGATCCCAGCAACCGGAACCACCTGCACCCATGTCATTTGCGATTTGGAACGGGCGTGATGCGGTGATGGTTGAATACCCTATCGGAAAGATCCGTCTCTTATATAAATCGGACACTGTTGGCAGCTGGCGTGTAATTGATCTCAAGTCCAATAGTGTTACCTATCAATCCACCATCGACCAACATAAACGCACACTAAAGCTGGGAGAGTAATATGAAAAAGGCATTACTAATTATCGTTTCTACACTTTTTTTTGCTGGCAATGGGTGGACACAAACCACCCAAGAGCAAAAAACTGAAACCACGTCGACCAGCAAACAAGCCACTCAGTTGGATCAGTTTAATCAAGCTTTTTGGGGGCTGAATCAGACTGAATGGGATCGGTATCAAAAGGTCAAACCGATAGCTAAGTTACTCGGACAAGCCGAAACAACTCCTGTCGAAGTGCTTGGAATTTTTGCTGAAACCGAAGCAGAACGTAAGCGTTATGCGCAGGCATATGTAAAAAAAATGGATGCGTATGTTTCGAATTTGCAGCAGTTCCAGCGTGTAGCTAGTCAAATTCAATCTCAATACTACACAGATATCCCAATGATTGACCCTGACAAAATTAATGAGCTCCGAAATGCGCCTATTCGCTCAAATGACCGCATTCAATATTTCACGCGACTTGATTGCTCAAGTTGTGACCTGATTTTGCTGAAACTTGTTCGTCAAGTTCGGATGTACGGCGCAAAACTGGATGTATTTTTTGAAGCGGCGACGGATGAACAAATCCAGCAATACGCTTTGGATAAGAAGTTGCCAGCTGAGTTAGTAGCTGATGGCCAAATAACGCTGAATACTGACAATGGCTTTATCGTCAAGCACAAGATTAAAACACCTAGATCTTATATCTCCAAATCAGGAGGCGAGCTGACGCACCATGATCCGGATTTATAGTGTCATTTTACTGCTTTTAATATTTGCCAAGCCTGGTCATGCCTCTTCATCAATTTTTGATGAGGTTGGTCACGCAATGGGGATCAACCCCATTGTGCTGTGGGGTATTGCTTTGCAAGAGTCCACCAGGCCTGGTCATGGCCCGTGGCCATGGACGGCAAATATTAATGGTAAAAGTCGTTATTACCCTTCAAAAGCGGATGCCATTGCAGACATTAAAGCCTCTATTGATCGCGGTCATACGGTTGATGTTGGATTAATGCAGGTCAACTGGAATTGGCATTCGCACGAATTTCTGAGCCTGGAGCATGCGCTTGATCCCAAAGCGAATCTGATCGTGGCCACAAAAATACTGTCACGTTATGCGCACCACCCTACTGCCGACGCTATAGGTAAATATCACTGTCCTAACTGGTCTCAAGATTGGTGTAAGCGTCGAGCTATTAATTATTCAAATCAAGTACTGATGAGGTTAAGCCAATGAACGAATTGATTACGCCAGAATGTATAAGCTTGTCGGATAACGCCTACCACGACTATATGCACAACGTGCAGCGTGTCATTAATGATTTCAGTCACCAGGCCTGGTCTCGCGACGACATGGAGTTGTGTCGAGAAACTTTTTCTGTTTGTCCACATACACGAGATTTAACCATCCGAGTTTTCAACGCCAAAGACAAGCCCATTCTTGAGCATGTGGTGTCACTCGATGATTATCAAATCAAACCACCTCTCAAAAACTGTGTGGAATGCGGTCTATATCAATCCATAGGGGCGATGAACGCACGATTAGGTAATAAGCTGCCACATTGTCCAAAAGGGTGTCATGAGTGCCATGTTCGCTTTGAAAGGTTGCGACAAGATTTAAATGAGCAGTCACGCCAATTTAAAAAAGTTAAACCTAAGTATTATCGTCGAGTCTGCTAATGAAACGGTCCTTAATTCTATTCTTAGTCATGTTGGCCAACGGCTATGTGCAAGCAAAAAGCTTTGCCCCCGTGCCTGTTTGGGAGGTACTGGGTCAGACGGTACCGTATCAATCAGATTTGCCAGACGAAGTGCGTTTATGGCCAGAAGATGTTGACCCACCCAAACAATCCATAAAGCCCATTACTTTTGATGAAATGGTGTCCCAAAATTTACCGATCGATATCGGGATAAAGAACCAGCGGTTTGAGCGTTACCAAGACCAAAGGGCGGATAGGTTTGTCACACCTATCTGTATCGTCGGCTATGACAGATTAAGTCTTAAGTGGTTAGCTGAGCATGCCACAGCTTTATCACAGCACGGCGCAGTATGTTTGATTGCAAAAGCAAATAGTATGCAGGAGGTTAAAGCGATTCAACGATCCGCACCCGGAGTGATTATTCAGCCGGTGTCGGCTCAACAAATTGCCAGTCAGCTGAATATTCAATCCTTTCCGGCACTGATATTTAATGGTTGGGTGGCACAGTAATGTTTTTTGGTAAGTCTGAATATCAAGTAGAAGCGCTGCTAAGACCACCGGTCGAGTTTCAGTCTGCGCTAGCTGCATGGTCACTCGCATTATTAGCCTATATGGCACCCTCACTTATCATGATGACCGAGTCGGTGGCTTATGTCACAACCCTGCTGTTAATTTATTTAGGGTTTAGACGATTTAGACAAGGTTGGGCTGTTTGGACATATCACCGTTATTTAGTGCGTCTGCCCTACTATGGTTTAAAGCCTAATCAGATTCCGGTAAGCAAGCGCACCTTGTTTATCGGTATGGGGTTTCGCTGGAATCAGCGACACACCCAACGACTTTTAGATACTTTAGAGCCAAAGAACGAGAAATACATCACACCTGGATGGGCCTTTAGGCAAGCTCGAAAGTTAGAGAACTTTTTTGATCGATTCAAAGCCTTTGCTTTTGTTGTGACCTTGCTTTCATCCAGCTCACGTTGGAATCCGGTTGCGCCCTTGCCGCCGGTTGGAGGCAATCCGGCGATTCATGCAGTAGGCATGCCAGAGGGTGAGGAAGCGATTCGCTTGCCACTTGGTGAACGTGTTGGCCACACACTTGTACTGGGTACCACGCGGGTTGGCAAAACGCGCCTTGCTGAAATTCTCATCACTCAAGATATTCGTCGTGGTGATGTCACCATCGTATTTGATCCCAAAGGTGACGGCGATGTCATGTTACGGTGTGAAAACGAAGCGAAACGTGCCGGACGCCCGTTCTATTGCTTCCACCTCGGCTATCCAGAAATTAGCGCGCGTTATAACGGTATTGGCAGTTTTAGTAAAATTACTGAACCTGCCGGACGCTTAACCGATGCCCTGCCTTCTGAGGGAAATAGCGCCGCGTTTAAAGAGTTCGGCTGGCGCTTTGCCAATATCATTGTCCAAGCCGATGTCGCCCTGGGCAACCGGCCCCACTATCAACGCCTACGTCGTTACATTAACAACGTTGAACCTTTGTTGTTAGAGTACGGTCGTAAGATTCTGTCGCTCAAAGGCCCGGAGGGCTGGGAGAAGATCCAACAACAAATTCAACGTGGGTTGGATCCTAAAACCCTGCCTTTCGCGCTCAAAGACCGGAATATGGAAGCCATTTCTCTATTAAGACTGGTCGAGCAATTGGATTTTTACGATCCGGTGCTCGATGGTTTACTGTCTGCTTTTAAGTATGATCGATCATATTTCGATAAGATCGTTTCATCTTTAGGGCCGTTGCTTGAAAAGCTCACAACTGGTCGTGTTGCCGAACTGATCGCTCCTGATTATTCCGACCTTACCGATAAACGCCCTATTTTTGATTGGATGTCGGTCATTCGCCAGAAAGCCGTCGTTTATGTCGGTCTAGATGCCCTGTCTGATTCCACAATCGCATCTGCGATCGGCGCATCGATGTTTGCCGATTTAACCTCCGTATCAGGCTTTATTTATAAACACGGGATCAACTTTGGTTTGCCTGGTCTTAAGAAAGCGCCTGAGCCTCGCAAAATCTCAATTCATGCCGATGAGTTTAATGAATTGGTCGGTGATCAATTTATTCCGATGGTGAACAAGGCCGGTGGCTCGGGCTTCCAAATCACTGCCTATACTCAGACGATATCAGATATTGAAGCTAGGATTGGATCTAAGGCTAAGTCTGGCCAGATCCAAGGTAACTTTAACAACCTGGTCATGCTGCGCGTTAAAGAACCGGAAACCGCTGAAGTATTGACCAATCAGTTACCTAAGGTTCGCGTCAACGAACTGATGCAAGTGTCCGGTGCCAATGACTCTTCTGATCCAGATTCCGGTGTCGACTTTACATCCAAAAATGAAGACCGCCTATCCAAGCGTGATGTCGACATGATCGGTGTGCATGACATTATCAAGCTACCGAAAGGCCAGGCGTTTGCCTTGATCGAAGGTGGGCAGCTTTATAAGGTGCGCATGCCGATGCCAGAGAAAGAAACCGATAAGCGCATTAAAACGGATTTTGGTGCGGTATATAAGGACATGAAGAAGCGTTATGCCACCGGCGAGAATTTGTTTGTCAAAGATAACCATTGGCTTGATTTAATGGATCAAATGCAGGAGGCGGCATAGATGGCGTCTCGTGAGAACCAAGATGTTAATAAAAAGAAACAAGGTTTGGCAACAAAAAGCATTGGGTTTGCAGTCGGGCTCGTTGGTGCTTACTTTGGATCGCTTTTTATGGCCATCGTAATTGAATGGTCTGGTATTTATTTTGAATGGTGGACTCAGCCCGGCGCTGAACACGCCAGGCTAGCGGTGGAGCGCGAGCTAAATTGGCTCAATGATGACTTTAAAGAAATGATGACTCCGCCGGTCGAAATTGCATTACTTCTGACTAAAATCTCTTACGAATATGCAATACAAGCAACTGGCTTAGAGTGGTTGATCACCAAACTGCAAGGGACAGCTATATACCCTTATGCTTTAGCTACGGCCTATACAATCGAGCTTAACGCTGTTCGTTTGGCCGTTATAGTGATGTCTATGCCAGCACTAATTCTGCTGGGCATGTACGCAATGATTGATGGATTAGTTGAGCGTGATCTGCGAACCTGGGGCGGTGGTCACGAAACCTCTTATGTTTATCACCACGCTAAAAAGTTTATTCTTCCGATGATTTTTCTGCCGATCATTATATATTTGTCATCGCCCTGGTCTATCCACCCTTCCATTTTTGTATTGGCATTTGCGATTCCGTTTGCCATCTCGATTTGGCTGACCTCCATGTACTTCAAAAAATACTTATGAGCTAGCATATGATCGATACTATACAAAAGCATTTTTATCTAGCTTATCAGCCCATTATTGAGCGATCAGGAAATGTTCGAAAGTTTGAGGTTTTGATTCGTTTTGATGAGCAATTCCCACTCGGGAATAACCCTCAAGAGATCATTGATACAGCCGAAACCGATCCGGCCACCATCGCTGCGATCGACAATATCGTTTTGAGCCAGCTAGTGCATGACCTGAGTCATTGGATGAATCGTGGTTATGGTATTGAAGGATTAAGATTTGCCTTGAACGCCTCCCCTATAACCTTGGCCATTTCTGATCAATACATTTCTCACTTGATGGCGCTGCCAATCATGCTGTCATCGCGCTTAGAAATTGAAGTACTAGAATCTAAAATCCCGCCTGAGCTGGAGCAGCTTTTGAGATCAAATATGCAAATGCTGTCAAACCATGGGTTCCCTCTGTCTCTCGATGATTTTGGAGTTGGATTCGCATGTATGCGTAAGTTGACATTCAACGGTTTCACCAACATCAAACTGGATGGTTCGCTTACGCCGGTTCACCAGTGCAAGCAAACCTATCAGATTGTTCAGTCTGTTGTTGAACTGGCACACAATCTACACAAAACGGTTACGGCAGAAAAAGTTGAAACGCAAGATCAATTTGAAGCCCTATCCTCACTTGGATGCGATTTTTTCCAAGGCTGGTATTTCTCAAAAGCTATTGCTTGCGAAGATTTATCGGCCTATTTACTCTCTCCAATTCGGCATCCCAAAGCCTCCGGTTTCGTCTAAATATTTCAAGAAACAAAGTTTGTTTTTTCTAATTCCATCATGCTCGAATGAGTTTTGGCATGATTGTCCTAACTTAATTATTAGGCGATCCATCCAATGAAAAAACATGTTTTATTCATCATTTTCCCACTACTTTACCTAGTCGGCTGCCAAACCACACCTGAGCAACCGGCTAAGCAAGTGGTGGTCGACGAAAATCAAGTTGAAGAATCAGATCACTCTATTGAACCCATGGTTAAGGAAGTGTCTGGTTCGACTGTTGTTGTAAAGCCCACATACTACAACTACGAGATATCCGATCAGTCCACAGCCGAGCGTAAAGCGTTGCTCGACATACTCGCTCATCTGCAACAACTGGATGGTTTGATTGCGGTAGCAAAAGCAAATCAAAATCCAGATCAACGAATTAAGTTTCGGTATGACTGGTTACAAACTGATATGTACAAAATCACACGAGGGATAAGTGACCACTTATCGTCCCCAGACTCGCAACCGCGAGTTGTTGAACCAATAGATGGAGACTATCGTCGATGAATGACGTAAATATGGATACCTTTGAGGGTTTAGCTGGGTCAGCTGAAATCTGGATGGCCATCATGCTTGGTTTAGCCGTTTCTACTCTATTGGCTCGATCAGCATTCATGCTTTTAGGTCATCTAAAGCTTTTTCAGACCTCCTCTATTGATAGTGGAGATATGGCAATTAGTGTTTTCAAAATCGGCTTACTACTTGTTGGTGGCCTTGTTTATTTCACAATCGTTACGTAATCAACTACTGGAGATTTCATCATGTTATCAATCACGAAAATTCATTGGGTCAGTATCTTATCTATCACATTGCTTTTTGCATTCGCATGGGTACCGGAAGTTATGGCATACGTCCCGCAAAAACCAAACATTGATCTTGGTGAGATTGTTAATGAGGGTGACTCCATTGATAAGACGTTAGGCAACTTAATCGGATATGGCGTCATGTTCGTAGGTCTAATGATTGGTCTTGGAAGTTTGATCGGCATGGGTTATGCGGCCTATAACACAATCATGCGTTTGATCGATGAAAACGATAAGTTTGCAATTAAGGATGCCGTCATTTTAATTTTTATGGTTGCTGTTATCGGTATCGCCGGGGTTGTCATTGCATTTATGGTCTTTGGCCAAGGCATGACTATGCGAGGTGCGTAATGGATGAGCCTGTTTTATTCGCATCCAACCTGGATCAAGAACCTCTCGCCTATAAAGGTGCGACCATGAGTGAAATTATCATGATGCTGAAGGTGGTACCCATATTGGCTTCATTTATTGGATTTGTCCTAGGTTTTCTTTTGGGTGGTTTGAAGGCTGCTGTACTGGGTATGCTGATCTCAATGATTGTTTTAACTATGTTTATGGTTTGGCTATTGGCGTCGATCTTAGTAAATCTCAAACTAGGTAAGCCGGAAGGTTACATTCTGCAATGGTCAGCCATTAAATTAAATCAGTTTTTGGGATTTAAAACTGGCTTTATCAGTCAAATCGCTAACTGGGGCGACATGAGGTTATGAAATTCTTTAGAGACCCTACAGCTAATGACAAGTCACATATCAACACACTTAGATTTGTCATCGCCCTTTTAGCTTTTGCTCTTCTCGGTGTTGTCACTGCGTTAATCATTAGTGCCCAAGAACCTGAAACTCAAAGATTGAGTATCCCACCGGAGATTCGATACGGTGCAAACGTTAAGACTGGTGAAGTTTATCCATGGGAGATATACAACTTTGCCGGAATGGTGAATCAATTGATTAACAACTGGCAAGAGAATGGTGCGGTTGATTATGAAAAGAATTTAGC
The DNA here is from genome assembly GCF_036568485.1 of Thiomicrospira sp. Lineage (GTDB taxonomy): Bacteria > Pseudomonadota > Gammaproteobacteria > Thiomicrospirales > Thiomicrospiraceae > Thiomicrospira. Next base: position 27,438 of record NZ_DATCSL010000047.1, on the reverse strand, counting down.
ATCGTATTCGGCCTTATTCACTCGTCGTTATTTGACACAAAAATATAACGATTACAAATCAAAGTTATCGCGTGGGGAGCTTGAACAACGTCTTCGGTCTACCCAGGCTCTTGGACACTGGACAGAAAGCGAGCATTGCGGAGCCTATTCTGAAAATTGCGTTAAGTCGCTTGGATCAGGGCGCTGGCAAGTTTGGCTAGATGTGAGTTTGAAAGAGCATCAAATTACACGTGGAGCCAATTCACTCCCTTATTTAATTAAAGACGAGAAAATCCGGATACCAGTTATCGTCGTTTATGAGAATGACCAACCCCAATACAATCCTTGGGGATTGAAGTTAGATATCGAACTATCCGATAAAATTCAAACACTCGGGGTGAGTCAATGATCCGCCTATTAATTTCCATTCTGTTTTTTATCAGCTCAACTGTATTGGCCGATGAACATATTGAGTATACGGGTGAACCCGTTTCGATTGGTTTAACGATTGGCCAAGAGCGACAAATTGTGTTTGAAGAATCGGTAAAAGCGGGTGTACCGGGAACAATTATCAATGACCTCAAACTATCCTCTATCGGCAATCGTCTGTTTATCGAACCACTGAATGAGTTCTCTAGTCAAAGATTACTGGTCAAGGGCTCTGAAAGCGGAACGACATATGTAATTACAATCCAGACATTTGAGAGTGACTCACTTGATCCTAAGGTAAATATTTATTTACCAAAGCCTGAGGCATCACCCAAACATCGCGACCAAGCCTGGTCGGGTTCAGATATGCCAATCAATAGTTATCCGTTTCTAACACGCTACGCGATGCAGTTTTTGTATGCACCTGAAAGGTTAGTTAAAAGGCATTCGGCGATTCAGCAAATCACTCTACCGGCCAAGCCGGTGATGATTTTTCGTTGCACACCCAGATCGAGTGCGTGCAGGAGTATTAAGGCAACGCCTATGGTCGGTTTTAAAACAGACCGCTTATTTGCCACGGCACTAAAACTTGAAAATATCAGCTCACAAGCAATGGAGATTGATCCTCGTTTAGTGCGGGTACCCAGCCCTAACAACTTGCTGACAGCCAGCACAATGCATGGTCGACTACTACCTAAAGAGGCCGGAACAAAATCACAAACGGTTATGGTGATTATTCACAACCGACCATTTCGGGAACTGATGGGAGGCGCTTGGTGAATAAAAGACGAAATATTCTTGTGACCCTGCTTGTTGTAGCCTTAGTTATCATCGTTTTCATGGTGATTTTTTATGGTGGAAAGGATGAGGTGTCTGTCGCTGAAGGCCCAAAACAAGAAGCACCAAAATTGCCTGAGTCTCACGCTGGGCGAGATACCCAGCGAACTGATGTGAATAAATTGATTGCGGACTTGCAGACAATGACGGATAACATGGAGCAGCTAAACCAAACCATGAGCGTGCTTAAAGCTGAGAATAAAGCCCAAGCTCAAGCGCTTGAACTCATCAAAGATAGCGCCCAAAAAAGAGTAATTGAACGGCTAAATCCGACGGTTGAAACAGCTGAGCCGATTCGGCTTGGCCCTCAAACACCGGGAGAAAATTCAGAACAAACAGAGTCAAAGGTCGAAGGTCTTTTAGGTATCACCCCGCCGCTTAATTTACCTATGCCAAATACTAACCGTAACAAGCCTTCCTCAGCTCCGGCTGATCCAAACCAAATCGTTTGGATTGAGCCTATGGATAATATGGCTAACAATTTTAAAAAAGTTGAGTCACCAGGCGCGTCAAACCAACAGCAACCACCAGGCCTGGTGGATGAAGTCAGTTCAAAAGCTAAAAATGAATTAGGCCTCGAAAGTGGTAAAGATCCGCGCTACACCATTCCTCATGGTTCCGTGATTGAGAGTTCACAGTCGGTTACGGCACTAGTCGGGAAAATACCAATACGTGGACAGGTTCAAGATCCGTGGCAATTTAAGGTTCAAACCGGCCCTAACATCATTATGGCCAATAATCATGAACTCAGTGGGTTGGAAAGAACGATTGTCGAGGGAACAGCAATTGGTAATCTCGCATTAAGGTGTGTTACAGGTCGGGTTGAGGCTATTACGTTTATTTTTAATGATGGCCGTATCGTTACGCATCGAGCACAAGATGCAAAAAAAGGCATGGGTTACATATCCGATAGTTCAGCTAATCCTTGTGTACCTGGTGAACTAATTACCAATGCACCTCAAGTTATTACACAACTTGGTCTGCTTGGTGCCATTGAGGGTGCCGCAACCGCCTATGCAAACCAGCAGACTCAAACCACACGTAACCCTGATGGTTCTACTGGATCTGTCGTTATCGGCGACCATTTTAAAAATCAAATGGGAAATGCGGGAGCCTCTGGCGTGGGGGAAATCCGAAAATGGTTTACCGACCGGATGGATCAATACTTTGATGTGATTTATGTCGAAGCTGGTAAGCAATTAGATATACACATTTCAGAAGAAATAAAAATCGACTACGACGTAATGGGAAGGAAAATACAGTATGAGAGCTCTAACGCTATTGATCGCGGTTATATGGATTAGTGGGTGCAGCACAAGTGCGCCGATGAAAAAAATGCAAACGAATGGTCAATCTACTTCTGAATTAATGCGCGGCCATAGTGGCCTTAATTCTGGAGCTAATTCAAGCAAACCTATACGTCCAGTATTTGATTACAACTACAGTCAATACACTCGAAATTCTATGAGTGAGTTAGATGTTTTGTTCCCCCGCTTGCCTAATCCTACCTTGGTAATGTATGTCTATCCTCATATGAGTCAAGCCGGTGTACCGGTGCCTGGATACTCGACTGCATTTGCATTGTTTGACAAAGTTGAATACGCACTGCCTGGTGAAACCCCATACCTCCAGGAGTCGCGTTAATGAAATGGTTAGATCGACTTTTACGTCTAGGTGAGGATGACAACGTGGCAAATGAGCCACGTATCACGGTTGATGGAAAAACAACAAAACGATGGGATGGAAAGGGACAGCTTCCATTATCTCAAAAAAAATGGGACAACCCGCTATTTACAACCGATGAGCAAGACGCTGAATTTAAAAGCTTAGAATCTTTTGTGGACTTACTGGAGCCTCGGATGGTCATTGATGATCCAGAGGGTAAAGGTGATTTTGTACTGCTAAAAGATCTTAACAGCCTTGGGGTTGGGTTTGAACTCGATCCGATCGTCGCTGACGGTCGATCAGAGAAGTTTATGCAGGATGCATTAGATAAAGTGATCGGCATTCTACGTGATGCCATCCCCTCCGATGCACTATCGCCGTGGATGATGCAAATCACTATGCAAGATGAAGCCTCGATGGATGGCTTTAAAAAAGCCATTGAATCCTATCCGGTTGAAGGCATTAAAAATGCCGAATTTACTAAGGAGTGGATTCGTATCCTCAAGGAGCACATGGACGATGTTGCAGATCCGACCGGGCTATTTGAAGATACGATGGTTTCAGGTGGTATCTGGTTTGCGCGCTGGCGTAAAGTCCGTATTTACCTTTGGCGTCAATTGCCCAATGTTAAAAAAGACACCGGCGCGAATATATCCAGAGTCATCGCTAATCTTACCAAGCGTGCTGAGTCATCGAGTATCAAGATGAGGCGTTTACCGGCTGATGATGTTTATGAATGGTTAAGCCGCTTTTTGGTACCCGCCAGTGAAGACTATTTATCTAAAACAATGGATAAGCAGCTCAACGAACGCCCTTACCCAAAAGATGAAGGCCTCAGAATGATGGGGCTATTTGATGATGGTGCGACCGGCGATCTAGCTAAAATGGCATTGCACGGCACCCGGCCCCAATCTGATGATAGTGGGAACTGGTATTTAACTGGTAAGCCTACACGGTTCATATCGGTTGCCGATCCAAGCAAGGCTCCAACAACCGGGCTTGTATCTGCCGAGCTTGAAAACGGTGATAAACGCTATGCACTTTGGGACAAAATGCCGTTAGGATCAATCTGGTCACAAGTGATTATATTTGAATCCGAAGATACAATTATGAGTGAGATTGATAAGCTTGAATCTCGCACTATGGGTGATTCCGAAAAAGTAAAAGCTAAGCGTGAATATATCAAAGACATTCGCGCCAGAATGGCTCGTGGTGATACGATTTTGAAATCCTTTATGGGTGTGTTTGTACAAGGAAGCGACATTAAGGAGCTAGACAATAATGCCTTAACAGCTACATCCTGGATTAATGCAGCAGGCCTCAATACAATCGATCCTCACATGGACTTATTGGCTCAAGATAGTTTTATTCGAGCCCTCCCCTTCAACTTCAATCATAAGCATGACTTAAGACCCGCTATTCGCCGAGCACGCAAATGGTTCGTAAAACACTTGGCTATGCTTGTACCTTTTTACGGTCGAAGCCGAGGTACCGGTAATCCCGGTTTCCTGTTTTTCAATCGCGGTGGTGAGCCGTTTACATTCGATCCGCTTGTCGATCGTATGAAAAATGCCTTTGCACTAATTTTAGGGCCGACCGGCTCCGGTAAGTCGGCTCTGCTTAACTTTACGATCGCTCAGTACATTGCGTTCCACAATGCTCGTTTTTTTGTCATCGAGAAAGGAAAATCATTTTATTTACTTGGTAAGTTTCTAAAGAAATTTGGCGTAAAAGTACATCAAATAACAGTAACACCTAACAATCCAATATCGCTTAACCCATTCAATGATGCTTATAAATTGCCGGAGGTTGAATCCGAATTATTCGCTGAGGAAGCTTTTGATAATAGACCAACACCAGGGCTGGTGGATCAGATTGCCCACCCTGGAGAATCTGATGACTCAGACATTGAAGAGAGTGACGAAGATGATGGCCAGCGTGATGAGCTCGGTGAGATGTTGGTTGCGGCTATTACAATGATCACTGGTGGTGATGAGGCCGAATTAAAGCTGCTACGCCGGTATGAGCAATATCACATAAGCATGGCGATAATTGATGCCGGTAAACGCACTCGAGAACGCGGCTATACTTTGCCAGAAGATATCGAGGTGTCATTTAGAACAATGGCACAAGATACGGCTAAATATACTGAAAAACACCGTGAACGTTTGAATGAATTTGCCGATGCGATGGCTCAGTTTTGTACTGGCTTTCGCGGCAAGTTTTTCAATGTGCCGGGCGAACAATGGCCTGATGCCGATATTACTATTTTTGATGTGGGCGCGATGGTGTCAGATCAATACAGCGATATGCTCGGTGTGAGCGTGGTTTCCATGCTCAATAAAATCATCTCAATCGCTGAGCGCGACCAGTACACCGGTCGCCCAATTATTACGCTCGCTGATGAGGGGCATTTGACTACCACTAATCCACTTATCGCACCTATCGTGACCAATATGACCAAAATGGCACGTAAGCTAAATTTGTGGTTCTGGTTGGCCACACAAAACTTAAAAGACTTTAAAGACACATCGGCCAAAATGCTCTCCAACTTTGAATGGTGGATCACCATGTCGACCACCCAGGATGAGGTGGATCAGATATCTCGATTTAAGAATCTAACTGACGATCAAAAGGCTCTGCTACTCGCTGCGCGTAAAGAGCCAGGCAAGTACACCGAAGGTGTGGTCATGTCTGACAACCTGCTTTCTTTGTTTCGAAATGTGCCACCGACCATCTCGATGGCCCTGGCTCAAACTGAGGGGCACGAAAAAGTGGCACGCAAGAAAATCATGGATGAGGATGGCGTAACAGAGTTAGAGGCCGCATACAAAATTGCAGCAAAAATGAGATCGTCAAGGAAAGCGTCATGAAGTGGTTAATTGGATTGTTAATGCTTAGCTCAGTCCACCAGGCCTGGTCGGTGGACGTGCGAAAAATTGAATTGTTTTTGAACTCCGATATGTCTGTGCAAAACGAGCGGTTTGCACGGGATATCGAGTTTGAGGTGATCTATTTAGATCAAGTCAAAATGCTAGAAAAAAGCATTAGTCAGCAGCTACCCAAAGATCCGGATAAAGCTCAGCAAGTTGCTAAGCGCCTTATTAATGACAGCGAATTTACGAGTGCTATGGGTGTAGCTTATCAAGGACAACTTAAAGCGTGGCGGTATGGCATTAAGCATTTACCCGCCGCCGTTATTAATGATGGCCAGGGCTTAATTTATGGTTCTAGTGATGTGGCTGAATTGCTTTCCAGGGTTGAACAGCAGTAATTTGATGAACGTTAAGTATTAAGAGCTTAACTAAAATCGTTTAAAATCTGGAATGGACTACATGGTAGAATTTTGATTTTTTAATGATTAGTCCGTAGGGAAACAATATGAGATATTTATTTGCAATAATCTTACCTCCATTGGCCGTATTTTTATGTGGTAAACCAATACAGGGTGTGCTTAATATCTTTTTAACGCTTTTATTCTGGATACCAGGCATGATTCATGCGTTGTTCGTTGTTAATAGTCATCTTGCGGACAAAAGAACTAATCGAATAATTGATGCATTAAAAACCAAGAGTAATTAGCTCTAAATTTCAAGAAACAAACTTTGTTTTTTCTAATCTAGTCCCCTCTTTTTGTTTTTTGTCATGATGTTCTCAAAACAGTGAGGGCATCAATATGAAGTTTAGAAACCACGTCTTAGTCACCGCAATCATCTTGGCTGTTTACCAGCCAGCTATGGCTCAAACCGTTGTCGTAGATAAAATCAGCTCCAGTGAAACCAACATGGATCATATGGCGGGTGAAAGAGAATCTAGACTTTATTACAAAATGGGCGGTGCTCGCCCAGTATCAGAACCACCGTCCCAAGCGGCCGAAATTAAACTTGGTGGGTCAGCTGTAATTGGGCCGGGCTATTCATGCGGCAAATTTGATCCGGTCAACAGCTTGCAAAACTTTTTCAACAACTTAGAAAAAGGACTGGATAACGCTGTAAAAACCATTGAAAACGCAGCTACATCTGCCATTGCTGCCCTTCCAATGATGGCGGTTCAACGCAACTCTCCTGGACTATATGAAATGCTCCAAAACAACATTTTTCGTGCAGAAGAAAAATGGCGTTTTTCAGCGATGAGCTGTCAAGAAATGGAGCGTCGTATCGCACAAGGGCAAAACCCTTATAAGGCGTATATGGAGTATTCACAAGGCGAATCACTTCAAGAAGAAGCCATGTCAAACCCTGATGCCGTAACCGCAATGGATAATGTTGCACAAGGTGGCGGTGATAGTGGGTTTTATATGCCGGTGCCAGACAAGGGTATCGTAAAAGCTGGCGGCAAAAACCAAGAGCCAATAAAACCGGTTACTTCAACAACGATCGCTGGCTACAACATGCTTATGGGTTCATCGGATATCACCAGTACTTCTAAACCTTTAGATATGCAAACCGAATACGAAACGCAAGGCCAAATGGCTCGCCACTTTTCAACCCCAACTGAAATGGCGGACTGGGTGAGTACGGTTGTTGGCGAAGATGAAGTTTATACAACCAATTCTCCAAAATCACCTCCGCAAACAAAGGCGGCCACTGGCTTAGTAGTCAAAGCAAGTCACACACAAGACAGTATTAAGACCATTCTTTATGAAGCACGTAGAGTGGATGATAAATCTTCTCAAGAAGACTTACTACGTAAGCTACCTAGCACCGGATCAGTCAACATAACACCAGATTTGATGAAAAGAATACGTAGTCATGGGCCAGGTGTTGAAGGCATGTTACTTCATAATCTCGCTGGTGAAATGGCACTGGCAAGTGAGATTGAAAAAGCCTTAGTAGCAAGGCGCGCCCTAATGGTCGGCTTGAGTGAGCGTAATATTGCATCGGCATCGCCCGTTAGAGAAGAAGTTGAGCGAAAGATTGCTCGATTAGAAAAAGATATTGATCAAGCTATGTTTGAGTATCGACTTCGTAAAGAGCTTGTAAGCGACCTGGCTACAACTATCTATGAAGAAGACGTTGAAGGCGTCCGCCAAACCATTAAAGAAAAACGCTCTGAACTCCCTGAATTAAGAAACGTCAAATCAAAAAATGAGGACTAATTAGATGTATTCAGAAAGTTTACTCGAAATTGGCCTCACTTCTATTGGCTGGATGTTCTACGGCAAAATAATACTATTTATAACGACTTTAAACCTACACCTGTTACCGTTTGTATTTATGATGATGCGTAACTGGTGGGAGACTTCAAGATCTCAGGATGCCGGTTATGCGACTGTTACGGAAGTCAAAAGAACGACCAGTGACTTTCTTGTGATGGCCATTGTTGTTTTGTTGTTTTGGTATCCAAGCAGTAAGACAACATTTAATCCGAATCAATATATTAATAACACGCCCGAATCAACGATTCAGAGCATTACACCAAACAATACAAGTTCAATTGAAGTACCACCTGGTTGGTGGTTAATTATGTTTGGTTCCAAAGCGGCCGTAACGCAAATTATTGAGTGGTTTCCCTTTGATGCGAGGGCTCAAACAACCTTACACGCCATGAACACCATGCGTATAGAAGATCCTGATTTACAGTTTCAAGTGGATGCTTTTGCATCCTATTGTTACTACCCTACCCTAAAAAAATGGCAGTACGAAACAAAAACACCGATACCTAAACCTGCTTCAGACAGTATAACGGACAGACCACAATTCATTGGTAACAGTATGTTTTTGGAAACTAAAGGCTATTACAAGCAATGCCATCAAACGGATACCGACTCTGGCGGTTGTTATGGTACAGCTGAAAGCATGCCGGTTGAAGTTGCTCAAAGGTACAGCATACAAAGCAAACACCTAATGCCTGCCGACGATGGATATCCGGCATACTATGCAACGGTCACACCCTCTTGTTACACATGGTGGACAGGCAATGAAGATAACTACTATGACATATCTGGCATACCAAGCGATTATGTACCTTTGCGTAAAGCCCTCGTTGAGGAAGCTAAAAATCACTTTTTGAAATTTCCAAACTCACATAACAATTTGAATATGGGAACAGAAGATGAAAATCAACTCATTATCCAATTGCTTTCCAATGATCAACCCAGTCTCTCTGGACAATCAAAAGATTGGGATGAGATGGGCTTTTGGGATTTATTAAAAAATGGTGCGATGTATGTGATTGGTGTAATCGGTGGCTCAATTATGGCCTGGTTGTTGAGTATCGCGATTGACATTCTAAAACCGCTTTTATTTATGCTTCAAGGCTTAGCGATATTTGGGGTAATTATGTCGATGTCAATCACGATGGTATTCGGCGGTTTTCGGCCAGATGTGGTTTTTAAGCATGGTGCTTTTTTGATTACTATTTTATTCCTGCCATTATGGTGGCATGCTGCTGACTTCTTAAATGAAGTGCTACTAAGGATGCTTTATCCTCAATATGAAAACGGTGTCGTCGCCGCTGTTACCAGTGAGGGAATCGTAGCGGTAATCTACTTTATATTTCTATTGCTTGCGTATCTGTCTTTACCTGTCTACTTTGTCAAGTTTATGGGGCAAGCTGGAGCTGAAGCGGCTGATGTGGCTGGGGATGCTATGAGTCTTGCGACTGATGCTTCAAAAAAAGGTAGTGGTGCCGGTAGCCGTTTTTTGAAAGGTGGGCTTAGAAAGTAATAAAATCAGGTAAGCCCCAAGGGGTTTACCTTTCATTATTTATTCTTGAGCGTCTATTATAGACAGCTAAGAATGCGGGTTTTAATACATACAGAAATAAAGCTTTGATCATTTTAAACAGTGCGACTGTGCCAATTACAGCGGCAGAAAAAGCTATATTTATAGGATTGAATAAATTCATCTTCTATTCTCTATAATTTAAAGGTTTTAATCTATTAATATCTAAATCCATCATCGTCGTAGTCAGGGTCAATACCTGCGCGCATTGGATCGTAAGATGGTTTATCGTCATTACCAAAAAAAACTTCTATTAAACCATTCCATACGAATTTAAGCACCACTAGAACCAATCCAAACAATGCCAATACAAGCCATTTGCTGGCTTTCAACATGCTGTCTTTATTAAATACTGCGCTCATCTTCGTACCCTCAATTTTCGCTCTTGTTGGTTTCTATTATAGTCCCCTATCAAGCCGTGTCAACAATATTTTTTATATTTTTTCTTTAAAAACAATCACTTAAACTGTTTCAAACATATGGAACTGTTTCAACTTAGGCGCTTAAAGAGCATCAAGTTTGTCTCAAATCCTTATTTATCATTTTATTGTTACTTAGTTAATTTTACTATAGCATGGCGTAAATCACGATTATATTGATGGAAAAGTTTTAATGTCTGAAAATATTCAACTTCATAGTGAAATCAAATTTAGAAGTGCGAGAAATCAGATAAAACAGATTAAATACCTGTCTATCTATACTGATGACTTGCTGGAAAATGGCCATATTCTTGAAGCAAAGTATTTTGTTGATCAGCTGGTTGAATTAAAGCCCAGTCATCCTAAAGCACTAACACTTGCTTATAAAATAGCTGTAAATATGAATGATCACACTAGAGTGAAGGAATGTGATGAAAAACTCATAAGGTTAAAAAAAGTTCCTATTGAAAATGTTATTAGTTTGCAGATTGAGTTCTACGTAAAAAACAATCTCGAGTCCACTCTATATAAATTGTGCAAAGAATATTTATATAGAGCTAGAAAACTAGAAGATACAACTTATGCAAAACTGGTCTCTTTTGCTCAAGAGAGAAAGAATTTTTTTATATTGTTTAATACTCTTAATCACTTAAGAAAAAGTAACCTTCAAGGAAGGTTTGTCTTTAATAATGAACAAGCAATGAAAAAAATACTCATAATCGGGCTCTTAAAATTTTTGAGGGACATTTATGAATGATTATCTTGTTGCCATGCTTTTAGATGATGGTGGAGCTATTTATTCTGAAACTATTGTTTATGGTGATGTTGAAGTCAGACCGGCAAGTTCAGATATCGCTGGAGAATCTGACTTAATAAAAAAATCGGCGGAAAAAAATCAGCTTGTTTTAAGTACAAAATTTAACTCTCGTGTCTGTTGTATCGTGAATACAGTTGGAATAGATGAAGCTGTAGAACTAGCAATTGTAAAATTTGAGAAAGTCTTGGATTTACTATCCAGCAACTTCGTAATTAGTAAGGTTACTTTAGCCAATTGTGGTTTTATCAAAAATCTTAATACAGGTGTTTATACCTATTTAGAATCTGAAAAAGAGCCATTTTCTAATATGTTTGTAACTCCACAAGTGACAGATCCTGTCACATTACAAAACAATTACCTAATGCAGCAAGATAACGAACTGAGTAAAAGCTATTTCAACTCTCTTCACTGGGGTCGTAATGCGTCCAAGGAAAATAATCTTCAGTTGAAGATACTTTTTAAATGGTTTGCATTAGAAGCACTTTTTAAGAAAAATGATAACGATAACGTTGCAGATACGATGAGATGGTTTTTAGGTTTTCCGAATGGTAATCAAGCTCAGATTGTTAAATCAACTGCATTAGTTCTTCAACAGGATAGTCGTTATCGTAAATGGCGAGGCTGGATAAGCGAAGCATTGAAGGATATCAGAGAGTTCCGAAATAATTCAACCCATTCAGGGTTTAGATACTTTGACTATGAGTACAGCATGTTAAAAACGTATGATCTTTTAATGACACTAGGCCTTAGTCGTTGCCAAAGTGCAGTGAGATATTCTATTCTTCAGCGAATTGAAACCGTCGACGAATTTAAAGAATATATAGGAATTATTTTCGAACAGGTAGCAGATGCTAATGATATTCTCAACAACATTCTATTTTCAATAGAAAACCACGTTGATAACAAGGCCAATATCAAGCATTGATGGCAAAATTGTTTTGATATTTTGCGTCTGAGTTAAGCGTTAAAGCTCTTCCATTCAGAACAACTTAAGTTGCCTAGCTCAACTAGACAACTTAGCCCGCGAAACAGACCGTCTTAATTGCCCTGCCGTTTGTTTAATTAAATCCCCACTCAACACCAATAGACGTCGTTGGGCCTAGATATGATACGGCCTTGAGTTTTGGTGTAAATTGATAACTGGCATAAAATGGCCCCATTCTAGTATCGTCATGACTATGTCCAATCCCCGGATCCAATAAGGCAAACCCGAGCATCAATTTTGGAATATCCGCATGGGTTACGTGAGCGCCAAAATCAAATGGGATACCGGTCAATAACCGATTGAAGTCACTACCCTGGGTATCAATATCTACATAGGCAAGGCGAACACCAATATTGCCTGATATAGCCACTTTAACTTTACTGTCTACTGACTCGAAAACTGGCTGCCAAGCACCAATACCTGCACCAATACTATAATGAGTTAAATTAATATCAGGCTGTTGCATGCCGCTGGGTAAATCCCACTTAACTTTGCCCGAGCCATAAATGCCCTGCCCCCAGAAATGAACTTGATTTGAAAAATCACCAAAATACTGTCCCCAGCCTAAATCCTCTGATGGCACATAAGCGCGCGCAAAAAAACCATCTGTGGTATCTGCCGAATAATGCATTACTTCGACGCCATTCTTTTTGAATTGACCGAAGTTCTCAATTGAAGGTGGGCTGTATTCTTGAGCCTCTTGAGCAAAAGATCCACTCGCTAGAAGAGTGGCTGTAACACCTAAAGCTGTAGCAATAGTTTTGATTTTCATGACTTACCCTTATATTTATGGATGATGAAATAACACTCATGCGCATCATACCCAATGCCTGATTCTCAGGTCTGTTTTAGAAAAAATGAATTTTGGTTTTTGTAATTTGATTAAATCGCAGCTCTACCTTGAAACAAAAATCATGGTATTTTACTGATGACATTTCTAATATAAAAGCCTGTAAAATAATTATTTGATAAGAACTTAGGGGGTAAGCTCATGAGCGAAGTTAATTTAACTGATGAAAAGATAGAATTCATAAAAGAAATTCTTGTTGGTGGGTTCGGGTTGAGCCTCGATGAGGCCCAGTCCGTTATTCATGACTGTAGTGAAGCAGAGCCTAGCCATCAAATGAGTTGCATTTTTCATAAGGCACAATCAAAGCTTTCAGAATGGCGGAGCGATTTTGTCCGCACTCAAATTCAAGAGTACCTAGAGAAGAAAACGCAGCAAGAACGTGAAGCGTATATCGAATCACTTAGGGTGTTGGACTCCAAAAATCCTGACGATGACAATGATCCAGGGTCAAGAATTTAAGTCTCAAATACGTATGGATTTGAGACTATATTAACTTGAAAGAATTTCTGTTGCTATTTAAGAACTACCAAGTATCATAACTCAGTATCAATATTAAGAAATCAATAAGTTCGATGCTTGTGAGTATTGAGACTTCAGGAGTAAGTCATGAATGATTTTAATGTTTTCGATTTTTTAGAGTTGATACTTCCACCATTTCTGGTGATGTGTGCATCAATTGCTTTGTCTTTGTACCTGGTAATAAATTATTATCACAAGGTACATAGTGGACTGGGTGCATTGATATTTTAAAATTATCGAACAGGAGATTGGGATGAATAAGGATAAAGCAATGAAAACTCAAACGGCTCTTGGTCGAATAATGCAATGGAAAAAGACAGCGGACAATAAGATCCAAGATTTTTTAGGCAACCAACGTTTTGGAGAGATCATTGAGCGCCTTGTCTATATTCCCATTGTGTTCACTATTTTTCTTTTGCTTTTCTTCTTATACCTAGTGATCTTTGTCTAATGAATGATAGTCGCCATGAATCAAATAGGTTTAACCCTAACCCCAGTAAACTGTAAAAATGAAAATCGGCTACGCACGCGTATCAACACTTCATCAAGACCTTACTCTTCAGCTTGATGCCCTCAAAGTGGCTGGATGTGAAGTCATCTATGAAGAAACCGGATCAGGTGCAAAGTATGATCGCCCGGAACTTGCAAATGCGCTCAAAGCATTGCGTCCAGGTGATCAACTTGTCGTTTGGAAGCTTGATCGACTTAGCCGGTCAATCAAAGACTTGATATCTATCATCAACGACCTAGATGCCAGAGAGGTCGAGTTCACATCGATCACTGACAACATCGAAACGAGCACCCCTTCCGGGAAGCTCATGTTTCATATTTTTGGTGCATTAGCAGAGTTCGAGCGCAACTTGATTAGAGAGCGAACGACTGCCGGTTTAAAGGCCGCTAGAGCGCGAGGCAAACTGGGCGGTCGCAAAAAAAAGCTTACCAAGCATCAAGTTGAAATGGCGAAAACTTTACTTGATAAGCCTGATAACACATTGAGTGTTCAAGAAGTGGCCAAACAGTTTAATGTATCAAGAGCAACCCTATTCAGAGAGCTTTCACTGCTAAAGTCGCACGGAGATTAATATTGACTAAAGGTATCGGACAAATTTCGGAAGTTAAGCAATGGAGGCCTTTTCAATATCAGGGCGAGACGTATCATTTAGATCACCTAGACGCCCACTTTGTGGAGTATAAGTTTGACTTAGATGACCCGCAGAGACATTACGAGGTTATCGTGACCTATAGTTTCCACTGTTTTGCAAAAGATTGTGACCACTATTCTGATGATCAAAGACAGGATCTAATGTATCAAGCTCCTAAAGAATCCAGGCCATTTCATTTTGAAAGGTATGAATACTCAAAAAACCTACGTGAAATCATTGAAAGGCTGCACGTGAGCGATGATGTTATCGTTGGTTATGCCGGATATGATAACTACGCTGTTTTTACTTACGAATCTGAATCTGGTGTGCAACAGCAATACAAAATTGCCTTCAATGTGTTTAGAGAGCACAAGAAGTTGAGGATGCACATAACCAGTGCCTATCGAAACGAAAACCCAGTGGATCCCAAAAAAGTGAAGGTCAACTTTGAAGCAATTCTCAAAAGCGTGAGGTTAAACAAAGAGCGGCCAAAACCGAGAGGCTATAAATAACAAAGCCCGCTTAAGCGGGCTTCGCTCAAAACTTAAAAGCTTTGAGTATTCCGAACATCTTTACCGGCTAGGCCAGACCAACTTACGTTGGTAATGGGATGTCATATCGAAATATGTCGGCAACATCCTTGGTTAGGTAAATATTACGGATCCTACTAACGTTAGTCAACAAATATTTATAACAATTTGCTAACGTTAGTAAGTTACTAACGTTACTACGCTTAGTAAGTTAGCTCGAAAAACTATTGCCCCAAATCCCAATTAAGTTAATCACTGTAAACGTTAATTGAAGCATTAACAGGTATGGCAATTTAGAGATATGCGCAAACGCGGCTAATGCTATCGAGCTGATCAACCAAACAGGAAAAGCAATAGCCGCATACTCAGCTGGATTGATGGCCATAAGCAACGCGCCAATGATCCCACACCCTGCCCCAACAAATTCCAATAACCGATGACTGGAAATCTGCCCCAAACTTAAAACCTTAACGATCCTGCTCACTTTTTAATCGCCCCTACAAACATCCAAATAAAATCAGTACATTCTCAATCTGACACAACCTAATGGGCTATGACTTATCCACAGAATTTGTGGATGAAATAAACGAAGGAATTCGATGCCACTTTGGGATACGAATAACTTTTGAAAAGTTTACTTGGTGTCCCCACGAAGTTGGCCGCATGTATTTTTGCGCTGCATCAATATCGGCTTGTTCGCTTACCGCAACATCAATCCTGAACTCTTCTTTTTTCCCGAGAAGCTCTCCATAAAATTGAACCAATACCGCTACCTGGCATTCGACCTGCTCTGCTATGACTCGTTCATCATGGGATATGTAGCGCACGGGCTTAAATGGATCTATAGAAAACTGTTTAATCTCAATTTCAGGATCACAAGGCATAAAAGTGTCGTAGACCAACTCATTGATAGCACTCTTGAGTGCTTCAAAGCTTTTGTAAAGATGTTGGGCACGCGACACATCAACTTCACGATCCAAGCCAGCACAATAAATTCTCATCACTTTCAGCATCTTTAGCTCCTTTGTTTTAGACACCAAAAGCGATTTAAACATGCACCAGGCCTGGCGATACGAATTACAAAAAACCAGCTGCGATTTTTGTAATGGCCATAAGGGATAAAAGCTAAGGGTTGCCGGTCGAGGGCGACCGTCTTAAATGGAGTGGATAAAAAGGGATTGGCTCAAGGGAAGGGAATTTACGGGAGGGGCGGCCTAGGGGCTAGGCCTTATCCGTAAGGGCCTGCCCCACCAATGTGGGCAGCTAAGGGCTACCGGCACCCGCCGCCAAAGGCGGACGGGTTAAGGGCGGCTCAGACTTCAACTGGCTTTGCAGCACCCGCTTGAATAACAGATTTTATTGAGCTCTTAATTTGGAGCTTAGAATATATTGCTTCAAGATTAGCGCTTTCGACCTTTAACGCCTCTGCCTCAGCATTTTTTTCACCAAACACCAAGTCCTTTGTTTTATATGTCTTCCACCACGCGGTATTAACATGATCATACTTTTCCCAGCCATTTTCTTTTAATGCGGCATTAATCTCTTTTCTTGAGCTTTCTTTACTTAGTTCCAGTGTTAATAATAGATAAACTTCAGTTCTCATTTGTATCTCCTATTTAGTTGTATTAAAAACCACCAGATAGGTGGCCAGTATTAATATGGGGTCAAATACGTAATTTTCAATACCAATATCAAAAACTTGCCCCAATCTCCAAAATAAATAATAATCAACGATGAAATATGTGTCGTTCCATGCTGAACGAGCCCTTTCCGAGTTCGCTCGGAACCCTTAGCCGGTCTTTGACTGCAATTACCGGCCCCCGAGTTTACTCGGCGCAGTCACGATTATATTCAACCCAACCGGGAACAACGTTTCCCGGCTGGGATTCGGCGTTCCCATTTTTAGGAGAGCGCTATGACAATCAACTTGGAAGCCCTTAAGGAAGACTTGAGGAAACTCGGGGTGGTTTTGATTGGCGGTGGTTTAATAGCCATTTTGTTAAACACACCACCTATTGCGATGTATGAAGCACTATACTCAATTGGAGTTGGCGCAATTTTGTATATCACTGGTTTAGTCAATAAAGGAGAATCAGAATGACAGCAACATTTTGGGCAATAACCTTTGTAGCTGTGTTTTTTCTGGGGCTTTATGCAATTGCATTGTGGCAACAAAAAAAACGCCATAAATAGTTTTTAATCAAACCCTACAGGGGATGTACTATCTCCTGTAGGAGCTGGTGCATCCCTTTTTTTGTTTTTAAATTAGGAGATACACCATGAAACCAACTTACTTTTATCAAATTTTCTGGCACAAAGGCTCTGATACTTTTTTAGGTAAATACCTAAATTGGTATGTCAGTAACTCGCTGGCCGTTTTTTCAAAGCAAGATGTTATTGAAGTTTTGAAGAATTTTTTCGCCGACGAAGTGGATTATATTTTGACCATGGATAACTTTAAAGTTGTCAATTTTGGCGGAACTACAAGCATCACTAACCTATCAACTCATGAGCGTGAATTGATAGCCTAAGAATGTGTAAATGAAGGAGGCCAAAAATGACACCAACAGAAATTATGCAAATTATGACCATGGGTATTGCACTCATAATTGGTTGCGGTGCCCTTGCAATTGCCTTGTATCACCAATACAAGAACAATCGCAAGGCTCATCAATGAAATGGAAAGTTTATTATTTCAAGCAGCGCTCGTTCTATCGGGTGCAACTGGTATTTTTTCTTGGGCCGTTTATCTCTCTTTAAAGAATAAGAAGCGTGCAAAAAAAGAAAAAGAAGTCAAAGAAGCATTTTCATGCTAAACAAAAGGCTCCCTACTGGAGCCTTTTTTATCCCTTGTAAACCGTCCTATAAAAAGGACGTCGACCGGCTATCCAGAGTTTGATAACAATTTTCCGACCACTTCTCCAACTGAAGTGGTCGCCATCAGTAAAATATAATGTCAGACTATTATGTGATTTAATTTGAGTGTCACAGCTTTCTGGGCCGGGAGAGGCAATTTCTGACAATTTCGCGAAAGGCCAATAACCTTTTTTATAATAAAGCTCCCAATGCTCCAAAATAATCGGTTCCTTGTTTAGGTTGCGAATAGAGATTTGGTTGCCTTCATTATGATCTGAAGTGAAATTGCTTCTCGTATTTACTCTGAACCGGTTGCCCCAAAACTCATAGATTTTAATTCCAGCCAACATTGACGATAACACTGCGCCCCATAAAGCCAGTATTTGAGTCGATATAAAATTTTCCACCCCTACCTCCCCAAACTTCTAAGAACACCTGTCACAACACCCCAAATAAACAGCTCGCTGCCCTCTTTTATCAGTATTGGCTCAAACTTTTCATTTTCAGGTACCAACCATGTGCCAGTTGATTTTATGGATAAACGCTTAACAGTCAGATCGCCATCAACTACGGCTATGACGACATCTTTATCTCTTGGTTCAAGGTTTCGATCGACGACAAGGGTATCTTTATCGAAAATCCCCGCGTTCTTCATTGATTCACCCTGAACACGAACCAAAAACGATGTGGTTGGGCTTTTTATGAATTGCTCATTTAGATCAATCATACCGTCAATGTAATCTTCAGCCGGTGAAGGAAAACCTGCCACAACTTTATGTGAGTACATTGGTATGGCCACCTTGGTAGCTGGCTCATTTTCATAAATCTCTGTTGCTTTCATTTTGAATCCCACGAATACATGAATCCATATTTTAACTGGATTGAATTACAAAAAATGGTTTTGAGTTTTTGTAATTGGGGTCTGCAATTTAGTTGTTTGGCAAACTAGGTTCAGGTTTTAAAAAAAGGACTTCCAGGTGTTGGTACAAATCATAAACCACTTCCACTTATTTTGCGGTCTTGGCGGTGGAGCCAAAGGCTTCAATCGCGGTACCGCTCGTGTTGGCCAAGCTACTGCAAGATATAAATGTTTAGGCGGCGTAGACTCTGATTCGGCGGGTATCGCCGATTTTGAACAGCTTTCAGGTGTGAAAGGTACTGTGCTTGATATGTTCGACCGTGACCAGTATATCGCGTGGCACGGATGTGAACCGCCGGAAGACTGGCGAGAAGCCACGCCAGATGATTTGCGTCGTGCGGCAGGCGGTGAACGTCCACATATTATCTTCACCTCCCCACCCTGCAAAGGATTTTCAGGCCTGCTTTCTGAAAGCAAAAGCATCACAGATAAGTACCAGGCATTAAACCGTTTAACGGTTCGTGGTATTTGGCTGGCGCTTGAGGCCTGGTCGGATGATCCACCCGAGTTTTTTCTATTGGAAAATGTGCCGCGTATCGGTTCACGCGGTCGCGCCCTGCTCGACCAAATTCAGCAGCTTCTTGAGCGTTACGGTTATGCCGTCGCCGAAACCGCACATGATTGCGGTGAGTTGGCAGGCCTGGCGCAAAGTCGTAAACGCTTCTTTTTGGTTGCTCGTCATCAAGAGAAAGTACCGCCCTTCTTGTATCAACCTGAAACCAAATCTCTCAAGCCAGTTGGTGAAGTATTAGGATTAATGCCTTTGCCTGGTGATCCATTGGCCGGGCCAATGCACCGCGTCCCCTCGCTTGAGTGGAAAACATGGGTGCGTCTTGCGTTTGTTGAAGCTGGCAAGGATTGGCGTTCACTGCAAAATTTAAATGTTGAAAATGGGGTGCTGACTGATTTTGCCATTGTGCCAGATGCTGAATACCAAAACACCGTTCTTGGTGTGCGTCGTTGGGATGAGTCAATGGGCGTTGTTGCCGGTCGTTCGGGTGTATCTAACGGCTCATACAGCGTGGCCGATCCACGTTGGACAGGTAATCACTCATTCGGACAAATGGGTGTTAAACAGTGGCAGCAATCAATGGGGACGGTTAGTGGTCAATCAGCCGTTGGTGGTGGTGCTTATGCGGTTCAAGATATTCGATTTAGTGGTGAGCGCCATAAAAACGTATATCGAGTTGTTGAGTTGAGTGATCCTTCACCAACCGTTACAGGTGGAACTGGGCCAACTGCCGGAGGAATATCCGTTGCCGACCCAAGAATGCCGGGAAGTAACAAAAATCGCCATGCGGGATTCTACCGTGTAATCGACTTTAATGGTCAAGCGCATACAGTTACCGGCGCAAAGCACGTTGCCGGTACCGCAATGTCGGTTGCTGATCCTCGGCCAAACTTTGCCCAAAAGAACGGTTCGCGTGAACACTACCAAACCGCTGGTCACTATGGTGTTGTGGGTTGGAATGACAAAACCGGAGCCGTACCAGGTAAGGCCAAATTAGATCGTGGCCACTGGTCACTCGCCGACCCGCGAATAAATGCTGTTCAATCTAACAATGAGTTTATCGCCTTGCCAAAGGAAAAGGATCGCGGTGTTTTCATTATTGAAGCACTGGATGGTACCTGGCACCGACCATTTACCACGCTGGAGCTTGCGGCAATCCAAAGCCTAATTGATCCAGAAGAATATTTGGAGTTGCACGGAAAATCGGATTCGGCCTGGCGTGAGCGTATTGGTAATGCCGTGCCCCCGGATGCCGCCGAAGCGATTGCCGGTGTTATGGCTCAAACGCTTTTATTGGCCTGGGCAGGCGAAACATTTGTGCTCTCTTCACTCCCAATTTGGGTTCAGCCCTTTGCTACTGCGTTATCTGTTGATGTTCAACAAAATAAAAACTTAATTGGAGGTTTATGTCATGGAGTTTAAAGAGTCAAAGTGTATCGGTTGTGGCTGCACAGATAGTCGCGCTTGTATTGAGCCTGGAAGCGGTCACCCTTGTTCATGGTTAAGGGTTGATCGTCAGTCTGGTTCGGGTGTGTATTCATGCTGTAAAAAGCATGTTGAGCGCTGGGACGAAGGCAAGCGCACTTCTGGTAAACCTAAAGCTGGAATCCTCATCCCTCAAGATAATCGTCGCGGAGTATTTGATCCGAAAGGTGACTTAGAATTAAGTCAGTCTATTGCCGATATCGTATCGTCGCTTCGTTCGGATCAAGTGAAACAAAACTGTGCGACGCGCAAAGTCAACAAGCTCGATATTGATTAAAGAAAAAATGGAGTAAAACCATGTTTAAAGTCATTCACTGTTTCGATTATTTCGCTGAAGAAGACACAACTTTCACAGTGCCTTTTGAGGCTTCAGAGTTTTCAGGGGTCTTTTCCAGTTTCAATGCTATTCGACCAAGATTTAGTCGTGATGCGCAACTTAGAGAGTTTGACTTAGTTTTTAATTTTCAACGCTTGGACGGTTTTCGAGAAGTAGTGCTACAGAATCGTGAAACCGAAGATTTGGGGACGCTGCATTTCGCACAAGTGGAAGGTATCTTGGACTTTGTCGGCGAGGATGCCAAAACCAAGGAGTTCAATCAAGAATATCGCCTGCGTTACGATGTCGTAACCCTGTCTGAAGAAGCTGCCGAGCTGGCGAATGACACCTTTTCGTTCTCAGGTGGCTTTGCTTTTGATGCTATGCGAAAAATGAAAATGATTAAGGTGGTCGATGCCGAATATTTCAATGCGGTATTCGGTGGTTCGCAGTAACAGGCCTAGAGCCGAAAGGAATTGAAATGCGTAGACTGCTTTTTTATATCCAAGTTGCAAGAGCTTTTGCGTCAAGATTCGGGTGGTTATGGGTTTTTGAGAACATTGACATAGTAAAAATTGAAGCCGGTGTATTCATAAATGATTGGGAGCATGACCTAAGTGACCTGTCATTTGATACCGCTAATAGCTTTGTTGGCGATGCACTATCTTACTGGAACGATTAACTGGTCTCGTGGCCGTAGCTAATCAATCACTCAAACGGCAATTTGCCTATTACTTCTAAACAGGTACACCTGTTCGCTCAATCACTATCTATAAAGAAAAGGAGCGACCTCCAAGGTGCTCTAACACCCGGAAGTCGCCCAACCATGCTAACCACCAGCATAGTTGAGCCAAGGCTCCCCTGCTCGCGCGAGCGTGGGGATTGTACCATTTTATGTTTAGGAGCATTTTATGAAACATTATCCTGTAATCCCTTGGATTGGTGGAAAGCGGCGTTTGGCAAAATGGATATTGCCAAAATTTCCGGAACACGAATGCTATGTTGAAGCATTCGCCGGTGGAGGCGCTCTATTTTTTGCCAAAGATGAGGCAAAGGTTGAAGTGCTGAATGACTTCGATGGCGAATTGGTCAATATGTACCGGGTCATTCAGCATCATTTAGAGGAGTTTATCCGACAGTTCAAATGGAGTCTGAGTAGTCGACAGATATACGATTGGCTCAAAATGACGCACCCTGAAACCTTGACCGATATTCAGCGTGCAGCGCGGTTCTACTTTATCCAAAAAATGTCTTTTGGCGGCAAAGTGAAAGGCCGCACGTTTGGTACGGCCACAACGACCCCGCCAAGGTTTAACTTGTTAAGAATCGAAGAAGATTTAAGCCAGGCGCATTTGCGGTTGGCCAGAACCTACATTGAGCATTTATCATGGGAGAAAGTGTTTAAAAAATACGATCGACCGCACACCCTGCTCTACCTCGATCCACCCTATTGGCAAACAGAAGGGTACGCTTCAGATTTTGATTGGCATCATTACGAGCTAATGAGCGAAATGATGCGCTCTGCACAGGGTATGGTGGTTGTGAGTTTAAACGCACACCCGGATATCGTTAATCTCTTCGATGGTTTGCACATGGAAACCCGAAAACTTAACCATACCGTCGGTGGTGCAGGTGGCACACCTGCTGATGAGTTAATGATTTGGAATAATCATATTGAGACAAGGCTTTAAGAGTCACAGGAACCAACCCGCTTCGGCGGGTTTTTTTATGGCCCAAATTCCAAAAACGCCAATTTGTTTTTTGTAATCCCAACAAAAAATGATCGGTTTGAGACAATGACCACATCAAATATGACAGAGAGAATTAGAGCAAAGAATGGGACTAGAACTTAAAAATCAGGACTGCACCAAAGTTTATAACTTCGGGGGGCACATCAGCCGTGTGATTAAGCATTTAGACAATCTATATGAGTTTGGCCCAACTTGCGTATTTGCTTATGTATCAGATGTGGAAAGTAGTCGTGTTTTGTTTGATAAGGCGCTATCAAGTTTGACGATCGAAGAAATAAATCGAGGACTAGAGCGTATCGAAACTTTAAAAAACCGTAAACGTGTCAGCCCTTGGCCAACTGATTTTTCTCAAGCATGTATTGCCAGTGATGATGTGTGGTCAGAAATTAAAACCTATTACGAGCAAAACTATCATGATTGAACGAAACTCGCAGATTATTGACCAGATCATCAATGAATTATCAGTCCGCTTTAAAGGCGTACGTGAATACCTTGGGCATGAATATAACTTTGATGTCCTATCTCAGCACTTAAAGACGCTAGAAAGCGTAGAGTCAACTACCCCGCTTGCGCCGCTGTCGCTATCCACACATCTTTCGATTGCGTTAATTGAAACGGGTCTCTTTGAAATCCGAGTTTACAGTCGGACAAGCAAGGAAGCATGGAACCCTTTGGATGAATCGCTAGCGAGTTTCAAGGCTCGAAATATTGAGCATAAAGTGCAAGGTTATGTCGATGGCAAATCAACACCAGGCCTGGTTGAGGTAAAGGAATGGGTAGATGACTTCTTTTTGGGTTAATCCCCCCACCCCATATTGCCCAGTGAATGAAAAGGCTGAGCGCGTATATTTTGGCATTCGATTTAGTTTGTCTGAACAGGCTCAAGAGCTGGGCGCTAAGTGGGATATCCATGAACGAAAGTGGTATGTAGTATCAGCGCACCCCAACCTTGACCAGCTACTGCAATTAAGTGGGTATCACCCATATTATTTACCAGAACACTGCAATCCCCATGAGCATGGCTGTTGCGGATGTGCAAGCTTTAGGAGGCAGTCATGAGTTTTATCATGGTTTCGTACCGCTCATTACCGGTACCAATAAAGAAACTAATCAAAGAGGCTGATTTTGAGGCATTGAATACCGAGCTTGAAAAGGCTCGATATAGTGCCGCTGTTCGCCTAGCAGCGAAACACCATTATGAGCAACAAAACACTGGTAAAACAAATGATGAATAGGATCATATCTATGCTGGGTTTTGGAGCAAAGGCCCAAAGCCCAGCTATTATGAAAGGCAAGTTTTACATTCGCCAAAGCCCCGAACAATTGCTAGCACCCCACCAAGAGGAGTTGGTCGAAATCAAAGAGCTAACCGGCCTGGCAGATGAGCACTTCAACTTTCTGTATCTAAAGCCACTCCAGCGTTATGTAGAAGCCATCCAGCTTGTACCTGCATCAGAAAGCTATCATCACGCGAGCGTGGGCGGCATGCTCCAGCACATAATGGAAGTATTGGTCAATGCCCTAAGAATCCGGCGTGGCCACATTTTGCCACCAGGCGTTACACCAGAAGAGATTGAGCACCGCAAAGACTTGTGGACATACCTCGTATTTATCGCGGCCCTACTCCATGATGTCGGAAAAATAATTACCGATGTTTATTTGGAAGATGAAAAAGGTAAGTCATGGAATCTACTATCGTCTCACCCGCAGCCAGAGACATACCGAGTACGATTCAACTACAACCGCAAGCATAAGTTCCATGAAAAACTGGGCGCGATTGCCCTGCATAGAATTTTCACACCAAAACAAATTGAATGGGTGATGAGCAATGATGAAGAGGCTTGGTATGCTCTAAATCATTTTTTGATCGGTGATTATTCGAACGCGGGTGTTTTGCACGATATCGTTCAAAAAGCAGACCAAGCATCCGTTGTGGCCAACTTAGGCGGTGACATTAAAACAGCAACCGCCAACCCAGCACAACGTCCATTATCAGAACGGATTTTGCGTACTCTACAAAATCTTGTCTCCAAGGATGTCATATCAATCAACCGACCAGGTGCGTTTGGCTTCTATGCAGATGGTTGGGTCTATTTCGTGGTGTCCAGGACACTGGATACCGTGATTGAGAAAATGCGATCGGAGGGTCAATCCGTCCCCAACGACCGCAACCGGTTAATGGATGAATTGCAGCAGTTTGAAGTCATCGAGAAAACCGCCGCCGGTCGAGCCGTTTTCTCAACAAAAGTTAAGGTTGGTGAATGGGAACAAAACCTTAAGCTGCTTAAAGTATCAGCTTTAAAAGTATGGCCAAGTGATGATGGCCGCCCTGCATCAAGCTCAGATGTTCAAGTTGTCGAGCTGGATAATGATGGCGAAGCTGAGTCAGTAACCAAAGAAGCCAAAACGTCTGCTACCAGTGCAAAGCCTGAACCAGTACCCCAAAATACGCCTGTAACAAAGGCTACAGAAAAAGTTGTCCCCAAAAATACAAATGATGAACCTGAACCAGTTTCGGTTGAAGCAGACATCAAAGCAGAGTTTGATGAACTTGACGCTTTGATCAACTCACCTGGTGAGGCTGTCGAAAGTGACGACATTGATATGTCAGATTTCGATGATAGTTTGTACGATGATCTTGGTGCTACTTCTGAAGATATACCTGAAGAAATTGCGAAAGAACCGGAGGCTATACCGCAAGTTTCAGAAAAAGCAAAACCTGATACGCCAGAGCCAAAAGAATCGAGAGAATCCGTTATTCAAGAAGCCATGGAAGTTGCTAAATCTGCCATTCCGAACAGCGTGGCTCTTCACAATGAAGATGTTATGAGCTCAGCTGTATTGATTGAATTTGAAGACCCTGATTCACCTGGTGCGCATTTTGTAAAATGGCTAATCAATGGAATAAAGGATGCATCAATACCAATGAACAACCCTGGCAATCTCGTACACCTGGTAAGCGAAGGTTTGTTTATTGTCTCACCACGTATTTTTCGTCAGTTCGAGTCTGAAACGGGTCGCCCTTGGGCGCAATCTCAAAAAGAGCTGCAACGTAAAAAAATTAACTTAAAAACCCAACGTGGTGAAAACATTTTTGAATACGAAATAATTTCAAAATCTGGTCGCAATTCAACTAAAAAAATCAAAGGAATGTTGATACCTAATCCGAAAGTTAAGCTCGGCATATCTGTAAGTGAACAAAATACATACATGAGGCAAACATCTTGATTTAGCCCATTGACAGGCGTACTCTTTCGCTGTGTAGTTCCATAGCCTTCATTTAACTAATCAATAATATGTAGGATTATCTATGGTAACTAACAATAATAATACAGATCATCACCTTGAAAATGCGATACGCAATCAACTTATCAAACTGGTACAAGACGACGGCAAAGTTCGCATGAAATGGGACAGCGCCGTCATTAGATACCGGCAAGAAACTAAAAATAAAGATGCGGTCAATGAGGAATCCCTTTTCAAAATTGTCCAACCATTTTTAGGGCAAATCTACCTAGACGAAATCAATCGTCATCACATCAACACAATCATACAGGCACGGCTTGACGAGGGTGTAAGTAACACCACAGTCAATCGATTGCTCCAAAAAATCCGGGCGGTATTAAGGAAAGCTCAGCGCGAATGGGAAGTCAGATGTGAGCCGCCTTATATTAAGATGCTCAAAGAACCAAGAGTCCGGATACGCTGGCTTACTCGCCGGGAATCTTATCGACTCTTAGCCGCCCTCCCACCGCATTTAAAAGATATGGTTGTATTTTCACTTGAAACAGGATTGCGAGAATCAAATGTCACCCTGCTCCGTTGGGATCAAGTTGATATCAATCAACAAGTGATCTTTATAGAGGGTGAGGACATCCTAAAGGGTGAAAAGCCATTTGTTGTGCCTTTATCTAACAAAGCGATGACTGTTTTGTCGCGACAAAAAGGAAAGCACTCAGAACGGGTATTCACTTACAAAGGCAAGCCAGTTCGACGTGCGAATGGAAAAGCATTTAGAAAAGCGTTAGAGCGTGCAGAAATTGAAGATTTTCGTTGGCACGATCTTAGACATACCTGGGCAACCTGGCATGTTCAACGAGGAACGCCTCTGGAGATCCTACAAGAGCTTGGCGGATGGACAGATTATAAAATGGTTAAGCGGTACGCACATTATAGCCACGAGCACTTACATCGCTACGTGAGTGATAAATATTTTAATGAAGCAGATAAAAGATTTGGATGAGTATCACCAGTAACAATACTAACCATGGGCTAGACTTTTTATTTGGCCTTGGGTATGATTGGTGCTCATGGGCGGTTACACACGCTGTTGTGTGATCCCCAGAAAGAGAAAAGCCGGCAAGGGCGAATTTGATTTGGACGTCAATTCCCTTAACCGGCTTTGGAGGACGAACGATCCGGAAAGATCGTTTGCTCTGGAACCTTGTTTTGAATTCTTATTTTATTGATGTTGCTGTCCAATTGCAAACTAAAAACATCAATAAATTAACATTCTTTTCAAGAACTACAACTTATCGTATAAGTTTGAAAGTCCCGTAAATTTGGTAGCGGGGGCAGGATTTGAACCTACGACCTTCGGGTTATGAGCCCGACGAGCTACCAAGCTGCTCCACCCCGCGTTAATTGATGTGCGTATTATACTGGCTGAGACTCAGATTACAAGCCTTTATTTGGTTTATTTA